>CAXUCM010000196.1:0-4171 GCA_964249315.1 uncultured Acetobacteraceae bacterium
TCTCTCAGCTGGTCTGGTGCGCGGGCGGCGGCGGGGTGCACAGCGTGTGGGTGGACGGCAGACGCCTGGTGGACGACTATCGTTGCACCACGATCGACGAGGACCGGCTCTACGCCGAGATCCAGGAGGCGGCCGAGGATTACGTCGGCCGATCCGGCTTGCCCTTCCGGAGCGCGTGGCCGGTGGCCTGAGGATGCCGGCCGCCCTGTTCGCAACTATCCGGGCGTGGACGTCCAAGACGGCCGCCCCCCTTCGAGCGAGACTGTACCCGTTTGCCGAGGGCGCCGCGCGATGACCTACCAGTCGATCGAAGTCACCAAGCTCACGCCGATCCTCGGCGCCGAGGTATCGGGCATCGACCTGACCATGCCATTATCGTCCGTGCAGGTGGACGACCTGCGGCGGGCGCTCGCCGACCATCTGGTGATCTTCTTCCGCGACCAGCCGATCGATTTCGAGCACCACAAGACGCTGGCACGGTATTTCGGCGGCATCCACATCGCCCCCAGCACGGCGCCCTGGACCGTGCCGGGCCATCCCGAGGTCACCATCATCCATGCCGACGAGAAATCGAAGTTCGTGGCGGGCGAGGACTGGCACTCCGACATGAGCTGCGACCCTGAACCGCCGCTCGGCTCCATCCTGTACCTGCACACGGTGCCGGAGCTGGGCGGGGACACGGTGTTCTCCAGCATGTATGCCGCCTACGACGCGCTCTCCGACCGGATGAAGGCCTACCTCGAGGGGCTGACCGCGACCCACGACGCGACGGTCGGCTTCGGCGGCATCACGCCGCCCGGCATGACCCTGCCCAAATCCTCCCATCCGGTGATCCGGACGCATCCGATGACCGGGCGCAAGACCCTCTACGTCAACCGGGGCTTCACGACCAGGATCGAGGGATTGCCGGGCCAAGAGAGCGCCGCGATCCTGGCGTTCCTGTTCCAGCACGTGCAGAAGCCGGAGTTCCAGTGCCGGTTCAGCTGGCGCCCGCACTCGATCGCCTTCTGGGACAACCGCTCGCTGCAGCATTCGGCGATCTGGGACTACTTCCCGAACCGGCGTTCCGGCTACCGCGTGCAGGTGACCGGCGAGAAGCCGGTCTAGACCCTGCCGGCGATCAGAACGAGTAGCCCACGCGCCCGATGATCTGGAACGGCGGGATGTATTGCTGGCTCGTCGAGCCGACCCCGTAGGGATCGGTATAGCGCGAGTTCACGCCGGCCACGTTGCCGATGTTGGTGGCCGTCAGCGAGACGATCAGCCTGCTGCGCGTCGGCACGTAGTCCACGTTGATGTTGAACACGCTGTAGCTGTTCACACGATCCAGGGCCGGCTCGGCGAAGATGCGCGCCCAGAAGCCGCCGCGATAGATGTATTGCAGTCGCGGCGTGATCGTGCCGAAGGAGAACGGAAAGGCGTAGGCGATGTTGGCCGATGCCGAGACGTTGGGCATCTTCGCCGGCGAGTTGCCGCCGACATCGCGCTCGCCGGCGATGACCGCCGCGAAGCAGGCAGGATTGTAGAACTCGCCGCCGAACTGGCAGGCCGGGTTGGTGGCTTCGACCCTCTGCTGAACCGTCGAATCGATCGTCTTGAAGTTGCCCTGGATCTCGCCCTTCTCCAGCGATATGTCGGCGTTCAGGTGCAGCCGGTTCGCCAGCGTCACGTACGTGCCCTCGGCTTCCAGGCCGTAGATGTGGGTGGACGGGATGTTGGAGATGCCCCCGTCGAACGGCACGGGATCGGTCTCGATATACTGCAGGTTCTTGTAGAGGTAGTAGAAGCCCGCCACGTCGAGACGCAGGCTGTCGCCGAGCAGCACGTTCTTCGAGCCGATCTCGAAGGCGATGTTGGTCTCCGGACGGAACGTGTCCGGCACGACGACGGCGCCGGCGATGCCGTTGACGCCACCCGGCTTGTAGCCCTGCGAGGCGCTGACGTAGACGAGGTTCTTCGGCCTGAGATCGTAGTCGATCTCGCCGCGCCAGGTCGGCTTGCGGTCGGTATAGCTCTGCTTGACCGTGTCGATCTGGAACGCGGAGAAATTGTAGCTGTTCGCGTTGTAGGTGTCGTAGTTGTAGCGGCCGCCGCCGGTGATGCGCAGCCGGCTCGTGACGTGCAGGGTGGCCTGGCCGAACCCCGCGTAGGAATGACGCTCGACCGTGGTGGCGTTGCCGTAGCCGAGGTTGCCGGGCGGGGCGGTCTCGACGTCGGCGGGGATCGACAGGTCGGGATCGGGGTCCGTGCCCTTGAACTCCACCACGTACTGGGTGCTGCGCGGCGCCAGCGCGAAGCCGCCGACGATCCATTCGAACCGAGATCCCGGCCGGGAGAGGAGGTCGAGCTCCTCGTTGTAGTTGTGGAGGTTGGTGTTCCAGGCGGCGACGTCGTCGTAGCTATGGATCAGCGCGTACGCGCTGCGCGAGCTGTCCTCCTGCTGCTCGTTGTTGAGATACTGGTAGGCGCTGACCGACCGGACGCTGAACCACGGTGCGTCATAGTGCATGTTGAGATGGTAGAGCTGCGTGTCGAGCTCGAACTTCGCGGGGTAGTCCTGATACAGCACGCGCGGATCGCTGCTCGGATCATCGATGTTCTTCTGCGCCGCACCGTGCTGGTTGGCGTTGTACCATTGCCCGGTGAGCGTGGCGGAGAACGCGTCGCTCGGCTGCCAGAGCGCGGCTGCCTTGCCGCTGATGTCGTGCGCATCGTCCAGGTCCTGCCCGGGCAACGCCTTGTTCTCGGTGAAGCCGTCATGGTCGTACTTCTGGATGGAGACGCGGACGGCCACCGTGCTGGCGACGGGTATGTTCAATTCCCCGCGCTCGCGAAAGAAGTCGTAATTGCCCAGCGCCACCTCGGCGGCGCCGCCGAAATGGTCGAGTTCCGGCTGCTTGGTCAGGATGCTGATGGCGCCGCCGGTGGCGCTCTGCCCGTACAGCACGCCCTGCGGGCCGCGCAGCACCTCGAGATGGTCGATGTCGAACAGCGACTGGTCCAACGTCACCGTGTTGGCGAGGTAGACGCCGTCGACGAAGACCGCGACGCCCGGCACGGTGGTGGGCGCGTTCTCCGGCGTTTCCGATCCGACGCCGCGGATCGTCACGATGTTCTCGAAGCCCGAGCTCTTGGTGATCTCCAGGCTCGGCACGGTGCCGTTCAGGCCGGCCAGCTCGTTGATGTTGGACTTGTCGAGCGATTTCGCTGAGACCGAGCTGATCGCCAGGGGCGTCTTCTGGATGTTGGGCGAGCGCCGCTCGGCGGACACCACGACCGTCTCCAGCGTGCCCGCGGTGGAAGCACTGGCCGGCGGCGCGGGAACGCGCGGCGGCAGTGCGGCGGCCTGCGATGCCGGCGCGGTCTGGGCCAGCGCCGGCGCCGCGGCCAGGACGATGGACAGCGTGCAAGTCGAGAGCAGGATGGAGCGATTGCTGGGCCGGCCGTTAGCAGACATCGCCAATCCTTCACCGCTTGCAGGTCGAGTTCGTCTCCGAGCCTATGATCATGCCTGATGACGTTCTTGTGTCGCGGCGCACAAGCACTTGCTCGGACGGTCCATGCTCGCCCGGGCGCCGGTCAACTCCCGAGGCGCGTTCGCACAAGGGCACCCGTCCGATCCATGCTATATTCTCGTCAACAGTGCGGGGATGTCGGAAACGATGGCGGCGGTCGCTCGGCGGGAGTCTGCAACGCCCTCCAGCTTGGGATTGCCGTCCGACGGCGGCGGCAAGGATCTCGGCATCTTCCTGCCGATGGCGAACGGGGGCTGGATCCTGTCCAGCACGGCCCCGAAGCTCGACGGCTCGTACGACTACAACCTCAAGGTCGCGCTCCTGGCCGAAGAGACCGGCTGGGACTTCATCATGTCCATGGCGAAATGGCGCGGCTACGGCGGGGTGACCCAGCACTGGCGGTCCGCGCTCGACTCGCAGATCTTGATGGCGGCGCTTGCCGCGGTGACAAAGCGGGTCAAGGTGCTCACGACCGTGCACACCCTGCTGCAGAACCCGGCGGTGACGGCCAAGATGATCGCGACGCTCGACCAGGTCAGTCATGGTCGCGCCGGGCTGAACGTGGTGAACGGCGCCTACCGGGGCGAGTTCGAGCAGATGGACGCCTGGCGACACCATGTCGGGCACGACGAGCGCTACGATCTGGCGGACGAGTG
>CAXUCM010000196.1:4181-5201 GCA_964249315.1 uncultured Acetobacteraceae bacterium
AGTGGATGCAGATCGTCAAGCGGCTCTGGACGGAGGAGTCCGTGACCGTCCAGGGCCGATACTTCACCATGAACGACTGCCAGTCCGATCCCAAGCCCGTCCGTCCGCCTTTCCTGGTCTGCGCGGGCACGTCGCCGCGCGGCATGAAGTTCACCGCCGAGCAGATGGACGCGATGTTCGCCGGTGGCCGCGACGAGGAGGAGCTCGCTGGGATCAGCCGCCGGGTCAAGGCGCTGGCGCTCGACGCGGGTCGCTCGATCCGCACCTACACGATGATGACCTTGGTGATCGCCGATACCGATGCTCAGGCCGAGGCGGAGGCGGAGAGGTATCGCGCAGGTTTCGATGAGGAGGCCTGTTTCGGCATGATGCGGGCATACGGCTTCCTGGATGCCGAGATCGGTCGCGAGAACTCGTTCGTGCAGAATGCCCGCTCGGGCTTCATGTCGGCCCGCATCGTCGGCTCCCCCGCCACCGTGACCGAGCGGGTGATCGGCACGCTGGAGCGTTGCGACCTGGACGGCATGATGCTCATCTTCCCGGACTATCTCGCGTCGATGCCGGTGTTCGCGCGGGAGATCTTGCCGTCGATCCGGGCACGCTTTCCCGGCAGGATGGAGCTCTCCCATGCTGGCTGAGGACTTCCTCATCGATGCGAACGTCGATCCGGCGCTGCTGCCGGCGATGATCGCGCCCTCGCGCACGGCGCTCGCCATCATCGACGTGCAGAAGGATTTCTGTTCACCCGACGGAGCCGCGGGTCACTGGGGGATCGACCTGTCGACCTTCGACGCGCCGATGCGCAACATCGAGGCCGTCATCGCGGCTGCCCGCGCGGCCTCGGTGCCGATGGTCTTCGTGCGCGTGGTGACCCGACCGGAAACCGATGCCGCCGCGCTGAAGGCGTTGCATGCCAGCAAGGGTCGGCCGCCGGAAGCCGTCGCGATCTGTCGCGCCGGCACGGCCGGGGCGGACTACTACCGGATCAAGCCCGAGCCGGGCGATATCGAGATCGAGAAG
>CAXUCM010000196.1:5211-7102 GCA_964249315.1 uncultured Acetobacteraceae bacterium
GCTCTATTCCAGTTTCGTCGGCACCGATCTGGACGCGCGACTGCGCGCGATCGGCGTCGACACGCTGGTGACGGTCGGCTTCACCACGGAGTGCTGCGTGGACTGCACGGTGCGCGACGCCTTCCACCGCGACTACCGCGCGTTCGTCGTGACCGATGCCTGCGCGGCCTACGACGAGAGCCTGCATCTCGGTGCGCTGGCGGGATTGTCGAAGAACTGCGCCCTGATGACCGACACGAGCGCCGTGGTCGCGGCCTGGTCGTGAACCGGTGGGTCAGGATCCGGATGACGTCCGCGAGCCGGCATCATCCCGCGGGTCAAAGGCCCTCGACGAGAATTGCCTCCATACCGCGGCCAACGATGGGATTGCCGGCATGTCCTTCAGCTTGAACGACCAGTTCTTCGATAGTCTCTCCAGCTCGGTGCTCAGTTTCGCGGACGCGGAGTCGCTGCCGCCAGCCTGCTACGTCGATCAATCGTTCTTCGGTTTCGAGAAGGAGGTGCTCTTCTACAAGGAATGGCTCTGCGTCGGCCGTTGCTCCTGGCTGCGACAGCCCGGCGACTACTTCACCTCCAGGCATGTCGGCGAACCGATCGTGGTGACTCGCACCCGCGACGGCGACATCGCCGCGATGTCCGCCGTCTGCCAGCATCGCGGCATGGTCGTGGCGGAGGGCCACGGCAACGTGCGCACGCTGCTCTGCCCCTATCACCATTGGGGCTACGCCCTGACCGGCGAGCTGCTCGGCGCGCCGGAGATGACCAGGACCTGCAACTTCGACAAGTCGCGCTACGGACTTCCACGCCTCCGCGTGGAGACCTGGCACGGCTTCATCTTCGTCAATTTCGACGTCGACGCACGTCCGCTCGCCCCGCAGCTGACCGCGCTCGAGGGCGTCCTCGCCAACTACGATCTCGCGAGCCTCGACGGCCCGCGACCCGGTGCACCCATGCGGTTCAACTGGAACTGGAAGGTGATGCTGGAGAACAACAATGACGGCTACCACGCGAACCGCCTCCATTACGGTCCGCTGCACGACTCCGTGCCCAGCCGGCTCGCGTCGTTTCCCGAGTTGCCGGACGACACCGGCGGCTACTACCGGACCAACGGTTCGGTCCATCCGCATGCCAGCTTCAACCCGACGCAGAAGGCCTTATTGCCAATCTTCCCCAAGCTGACGGATGAAGAACAGAACCGGGTGGCGTTCGTGAACGTGCCTCCCACCTTCTCGCTCGTCCTCAACAGCGACATGGTGATCTACATGATCATGCAGGCGGAGGATGCCGATCATCACTCCATGGTCATGGGCAATCTCGTCGCGCCGCACGCGATGAAGAATCCGATGTTCGATCAGATCATGAAGTTCAACCAGGATTCGATCGGAGAGATCGTGTCCCAGGATCTGCACGTCGACGAGATGGTGCAGCAGGGGCTCAAGTCGAGGTTCGCTCCGCGTGGTCGGTATTCCTGGCAGGAGGGCGCACAGCGGCAGTTCAACCTCTGGCTGGTCGAACGCTATCGCCGGGGATGGGAGGCGACGCGCGCGACGCCTTCGCGATCACCGTCGCAAGCCCCGGCGCGTCTTCCCGTCGCCGGCTAGGCCGGCTCGTACGGCGTTCCCGCTGATCCCCGCCGGTCTTCGGCACGCGGCCGGAGACGCGAGCGCGGAGGAGGACGGCCCGGTCCGGCGCATCCCCGTTGCCGGCCGCAGGCCGGATCGGACGTGCGGCGCCTCCGGCGCCCTGAGAACCGCGCCAGCTCGGCCGCGCAGGCAGCCCTACGCTGAACTCCCTTGCGCCGGGCCGGTGCAGGTGGTGCAACAGCGGCCTCGCACGGGCAGGGATCGATGCACGCACTGACGTTGGGTTTCCCCGCCATCCCGTTGCACGA
>CAXUCM010000197.1:0-7040 GCA_964249315.1 uncultured Acetobacteraceae bacterium
TTCGAGGGCAAGCTGGTCTATTTCATGACCATCGAGAACGCCAAGTTCCGCCGCCCGGTGGTGCCCGGCGATCAGCTGCGCATCCATGTCGAGAAGGAGCGCCATCGCGGCACCGTCTGGAAGTTCCGCTCCGTCGCCCGCGTCGACGGCGTCTCGGTGGCGGAGGCGACCTATAGCGCGATGATCATGCGCTGAGGCAGGAGCCTCCATGCCGGCAGGTGCGAGTCGAGCGATGCAGAACGAGATCCATCCCTCCGCCATCGTCGCATCCGGGGCTGCGATCGGTGCGGGCGTGCGGATCGGGCCGTGGTGCAGCGTCGGACCCGAGGTCAGCATCGGCGACGGCGCGCAGCTGCTGTCCCACGTCGTGGTGGACGGGCGCACCCGGATCGGCGAGGGCGCACAGCTCTACCCGTTCTGCACCGTCGGCCTCGCGCCGCAGGACCTGAAATATCGCGGCGAGCCGACCCGCTGCGAGATCGGCGCGGGCACCGTGATCCGCGAGAACGTCACCGTGCATCGCGGCACCGCGACCGGCATCGGCATCACCCGCGTCGGCCGCAACTGCCTGCTGATGGCCAACGCGCACATCGCGCATGACTGCCTGCTCGGCGACAACGTCATCATCGTCAACAACGTGGTCATGGGCGGCCATGTCGAGATCGGCGACCATGCCCGGATCATGGGTTCGGCGGCATTGCACCAGTTCGTTCGGATCGGACGCGCGGCGATGGTCGGCGGCGTCTGCGGCGTCGAGGCCGACGTGATCCCGTTCGGCAGCGTGATGGGCAATCGCGCCCGCCTGGTCGGGCTGCACTGGGTCTGGCTGCGACGCAACGGGGTGGCGCCCGCCGACCTGCAGCGCCTGCGCCGCGCCTTTCGCATGCTGTATCCGCGCGACGAGGCCGCCTGCGACGAGACACCGTTCGCGCAGCGCCTGGTCCAGGCTCGCCAAGAGTTCGGCGGGGATGCGCGCGTGGCCGAGATCCTCGCCTTCATCGATGCGCCCTCGCGACGCGGCCTGGTCCGCGTCGCTCGACGCGGCGGCGGCACCGAGGAGAGCGACGGCGTCTGACCGCGAGATCGCGGGGGAGGCGTCCTCGCCGGTGGGCATCCTCGCCGGCGGCGGCCCGCTGCCGGGGCAGGTGGCCGAGGCGGCACACGCCTCCGGCCGGGCGGTGTTCATCGTGGCGTTCCAGGATTTCGCCGAGCCGGCCGTGGTCGGCCGGTTCCGCCACGAGGTGATCCGCCTCGCCGCCGCCGGGCAGATCCTCGAGGCGCTGCGTCGGCATGGCTGCCGCGAGCTGGTGCTGATCGGGCCGGTGCGACGGCCGTCGCTGCGCGACCTGCGTCCGGACGCGCAGGGGGCGAGGATCCTGGCCAGGATCGGCCGCGCGCTGTTCGGCGGCGATGACGGCCTGCTCGCCGCCCTGGTGCGCGTGCTCGGCGAGGAGGGCTTCACCGTGCGCGGCGCGCACGAGTTCCTGGGCGCATCGGTGGCGCCCGCCGGCGTGCTCGGCCGGATCGCCCCCGACGCGCAGGCGCACGCCGACATCGCGCGCGGCATCGCCGTGGTGCGCGCGCTGGGCAGCCTCGATGTCGGCCAGGGCTGCGTGGTGCAGGACGGACTGGTGCTCGCGGTCGAGGCGCTGGAGGGCACCGACCGGATGCTCGAGCGCGCCGCCTCGCTGCGTCAGCCGGGCGCCGGCGGGGTGCTGGTCAAGCTGGTCAAGCCCGGCCAGGAGAGACGCGCCGACCTGCCGACGATCGGGCCGCGCACCCTGGCGGGTGCGGCCGCCGCCGGTCTGCGCGGTGTCGCGGTCGAAGCCGGCGGCACGCTGCTGACCGATCGTCCGGAATGCATTGCAACTGCCGACCGCGCCGGGCTGTTCCTGTTCGGGATCGACGCCGAGACGGGAGAGACGCGATGAGCACGAGCTACCTGCACACCATGGTCCGGGTGAAGAACCTCGACGCCAGCCTGGCCTTCTACGAGCTGCTCGGCATGCGCGAGCTGCGACGCAGCGAGGTGCCGGCCGGCGAGTACACGCTGGTCTTTGTCGGCTTCGACGACAACGCGCACGGCCAGGCCGAGATCGAGCTCACCTACAACTGGGGCCAGGATGGCGGCTACGAGGTCGGCACCGGCTTCGGCCACTTCGCCGTCGGCGTGCCGGACGTGGCGGCCGCGTGCGAACGGATCCGCGCCGGCGGCGGCAAGGTGACGCGCGAGGCCGGCCCGGTGAAGCACGGCACCACGGTGATCGCCTTCGTCGAGGACCCGGACGGCTACAAGGTAGAGCTGATCCAGAGGGCGTAAGGCTTCAAGAGGTTTCCAAAGGCAAGCCTTTGGTGGGGCTTGGGGCGAAGCCCCAACCTCAACCCTTCTTCGCCAACGCCGCTTCGGCCCGTTCGATCGTCTGGATGATCGCCTCGGCAGTACGGCTCGCCACCGGATCCTCGCTCATCGACAGCCGGTCGGCGAGCAGCAGGGCCGGGGAGAGGATGCCGCGCAGGTCGTGACGCAGCCGGGAGAGCTCGCGTTCGTGCTCGGCGATCATCGTCTCGGCGTGTTCGACACGTGCGGTCAGGCCGTCGATCAGCGCCTGGTCCTCTGCACTGCGTGTCATTCGGCAAGTCTCCTGGCGACGAGTCTCCTGGCGCATTGACGGGGCGCCCTTCCGGCGACTATAAGCCGCCGCTCCGAAAAGGGGTGGACTGCCTGCGAAGGTTCCGCTCCTTCCGCTCGATCAGGAGAGTGTCGTCGTGAAGCGCACCTATCAACCGTCCAAGCTGGTGCGAAAGCGCCGCCACGGGTTTCGCGCTCGCATGGAGACCGTCGGCGGCCGTCGCGTGCTCTCCAATCGACGTGCCAAGGGCCGCAAGCGCCTTTCCGCCTGACGCCTTCCTGACCGGGAGGGCCGCATGGCCTCGCCCGCAACCCGGCTGAAGCGCCGGTCCGAATTCCTTCGCGTCGCCGCCGGCGGTCGCAAGGCGCCGATGCCGGGCCTGGTGCTGCAGGCGATGCGGCGTGATGATACCGCCCCGGCCCGGCTCGGCTTCACCGTCACCCGGAAGGTCGGCAACGCCGTGGTCCGCAACCGCACCAAGCGCCGGCTGCGCGAGGCCGCGCGCGTGCTGTTGCGGGAGCGGCCGGTGCTCGGCGCCGACCTGGTGCTGATCGGACGCGCCGGCACCCGGTCGCGCGACTTTCGCGCCCTGATCGATGATATGGCTCGCGCCTTGCGCAAGACGGGAATGCTGTGATGCGAGGAGTGCCGGCGCTCGCCTTGCGCCTGACGATCCGGCTCTACCAGGTCCTGCTTCGGCCCGTGCTCGGGCCGAACTGCCGTTTCGCGCCGAGCTGCAGCGACTATGCGCTCGTCGCCCTCGACCGGCACGGGGCCGCGCGCGGATCGCTGCTTGCCATCCGGCGCGTGCTGCGCTGCAACCCGTGGTGCGAGGGCGGTCACGATCCGGTTCCGGCCGCCGCACCCATGACCTCTGGTTCGACTGCGCGCTGATGGACAATAATCGCCTCATCCTCGCCATCGCCCTCTCGGTGGCAATCCTGCTCGGCTTCGAGCTGATCATGCCCAAGCCGACCCATCCGGCCGTGCAGCAACTGGCCGCGCAGAGCACCCAGGCGACGCCGGCTGCCGACGCGCCCAGGCCGGTGATCGACGCCGGCTCGAACGGCAGCTCGCCGGTGGCGGTGCCGTCTCCGCAGGTGAGCCCGGACGCGCGACTGCCGATCCAGGCGACCCGGGTGCGCGGCAGCATCGACCTGACCGGCGCCAAGCTCGACGACCTGGTGCTGCGCGACTATCGCGAGACGGTGCAGCCGGGTGCGGCACAGGTGCGCGTGCTCGAGCCGGGCTCGGACCCGCAGCCGAACCTGGTCCAGCTCGGCTGGAGCGCTGCGCCAGGGGCGGGAGTGGCGGTGCCGGACGGGCAAACACGCTGGACCGCCGATGCCAGGACGCTCAGCCCGGGCACGCCGGTGACGCTGTCGTGGGACAACGGCGCCGGGCTGACCTTCCAGCTCGTCTTCTCGGTCGACCGGGACTTCATGTTCGCGGTCGAGCAGAGGGTGCGCAACGCCACCGGGCATGCCGTGTCGCTGTATCCGTGGTCGCGCGTCAGCCGCGGCTACACGCCCGCGGTGACCGGCGGCTACCTGGTGCATGAGGGGCCGATCGCGGTGATCGACGGGCGGCTCGAGGAGCAGTCCTACAAGAACCTGCAGACGCAGTCCGCCGCCAATGGCGGCATCGCCTGGAGCGCCAGCCAGCCGGCCGGCACGCAGGCGGCCTGGGCCGGCATCACCGACAAGTACTGGCTGACCGCGATCGTGCCGCCAGCCGGGCTGGTGCAGACCGGCAGCTACCGCTACGTGCCGAACAGCGGCGCCGGCACCTACCAGATCGACTTCATCGCGCAGGCGCCGGTGGTGGTGGCAGCAGGGGCGACCGCGTCGAGCGTCAGCCACGTCTTCGCCGGCGCCAAGGAGGTGCACCTGCTCGACCGCTACATGGACGGGCTGCACGTCACCGATTTCTGGAAGGCGGTGGATTTCGGCTGGTTCGCCTTCCTGACCAAGCCGATCTTCTTCGTGCTCGACTGGCTCAACAACCGGCTCGGCAATTTCGGGCTGGCGCTGCTGGCCTTCACCCTGCTGGTCAAGACCCTGTTCTTCCCGCTGGCGACGAAGTCGTTCCGCTCGATGAGCAAGATGAAGCTGCTTTCGCCGAAGATGACGGCGGTGCGCGAGCGCTTCAAGGACGACCCGATGCAGATGAACAAGGAGATGATGGCGCTCTACAAGACCGAGGGCGTCAACCCGGCCAGCGGCTGCCTGCCGATGCTGGTGCAGATCCCGGTGTTCTGGTGCCTCTACAAGGATCTCTACGTCACCATCGAGATGCGCCAGGCGCCGTTCTTCGGCTGGATCCGCGACCTCTCGGTGCCCGATCCGACCAACCTGTTCAACGGCTTCGGGCTGATCCCGTTCGATCCCACGGTGCTCAGCCCGATGCTGCACCTGGGCGTCTGGCCGATCGTGCTGGGCATCACGATGTTCATGCAGCAGCGCATGAACCCGCCGCCGCCGGATCCGACCCAGGCGCGCCTCTTCCAGATCATGCCGCTGATCTTCACCTTCGTGCTCGCCCGCCAGCCGGCCGGCCTGGTGATCTACTATTGCTGGAACAACACGCTGACGGTGGCGCAGCAATGGCTGATCATGCGCAGCACCCGGCTCGGAGGCGACCGGGCGGCGCGGCCGGTGCGGAGCTGAGCGAGAGCTTCACCGCCGCCCCGCGCACGCAGGAGGAGCAGGATGCCGCCATCGAGGCCGGCCGGCTGCTGTTCGCGCGTGAATGCGGCTTCTTCTATGCCGCCCAGCGGCTCGACCAGTTGCCGGAGCCGGATCGTCCGGAGATCGCCTTCGCCGGCCGCTCCAACGTCGGCAAGTCGACGCTGGTCAACGCGCTGACCGGCCAGCGCGCGCTGGCGCGAGCCTCGTCGCGGCCGGGGCGCACCAAGCAGCTCAACTTCTTCAATCTCGGCGACCGGCTCACGCTGGTCGACATGCCGGGCTACGGCTATGCGCAGGCGGCGCGCGAGGTGAAGGAGGACTGGCAGGGCCTGATGTTCGACTTCCTGCGCGGCCGGCCGACCTTGCGCCGGGTGGTGCTGCTGCTGGACGGGCGCATCGAGCTGAAGCCCAGCGACATCGCGGTGATGCAGCTGCTCGACCGCGCCGCGGTGAGCTTCCAGCTGGTGCTGACCAAGTCGGACGCGCTGCGGCCGGCGCCGCTCGAGGCCAAGTGCCGCGCGGTCGAGGCGCAGGCGCGCGCGCATCCGGCGGCGTATCCGGAGGTGATCGCGACCAGCAGCGCGCTTGGCACCGGGATCGCGACCCTGCGTGCGAGCCTGGCTGAACTGGCGCTCGCCGGTTGAACGTCACCCGCACGAGGCCTGGGCTCTGCCCTGGACCCGCTCAAGGCTCAGCCTTGAGGATCCGTCTATCTTGGTAGGATGGTGTTCTCGAATGCGAACGGAGGGAGCGTCGGCATGAGCCTGAGCGAGGAAGCCCTGAAGGCGGCGCGCGAGCAGGCCGCGACCCTGGCGAGCGCGCTGCCGTTCCTGCGCCGGTATGCGGGCGACACCATCGTGGTCAAGTATGGCGGCCACGCGATGGGCGACCCGAAGCTCGCCGACGCCTTCGGCCACGACATCGCCCTGCTTAAGCTGGTCGGCGTCAACCCGGTGGTGGTGCATGGCGGCGGCCCGCAGATCAACACCATGCTGGAACGGCTCGCGATCCAGTCGAGCTTCGTCGAGGGCTTGCGCGTCACCGACGCGGCAATGGTCGAGATCATCGAGATGGTGCTGTCCGGATCGGTCAACAAGCATGTCGCCGCCCTGATCAACCGCGCCGGCGCGATGGCGGTCGGCATCTCCGGCAAGGATGGCGGCCTGATCCAGGCAAGCAAGCTCCGGCGCACGGTGCGCGATCCGCACAGCCACATCGAACGCGCGCTCGATCTCGGCTTCGTCGGCCAGCCCGACCATATCGACACGCGCCTGCTCTACGCGCTGTCCGGCTCCGGCCTGATCCCGGTGATCGCGCCGGTGGGAGTGGGGGCGCAGGGCGAGACCTTCAACATCAACGCCGACACTGCCGCCGGCGCCATCGCCGGCGCGTTGGGCGCGACCCGCCTGCTGATGCTGACCGACGTTGCCGGCGTGCTCGATGCCGACAAGCGGCTGATCGAGGAGCTGACCGCCGAGGATGCCCGTGCCGGGATCGCCAGCGGCATGATCTCCGGCGGCATGATCCCGAAGGTGGAGACCTGCCTTGCCGCGGTGCGCGACGGCGCCAAGGCAGCGGTGATCCTCGACGGCAGGGTGCCGCACGCCTGCCTGCTGGAGCTGTTCACCCCGGCCGGCCCGGGGACGCTGATCCGCGCGGGCTAGGTCTGGCGGCCCGCTGGAACATCGCTCTCAAGGTAGCCTGACCGCTTGCTTCGTTC
>CAXUCM010000198.1:0-6495 GCA_964249315.1 uncultured Acetobacteraceae bacterium
GTCGAGCAGGATCACCACGTCGCGCTTGTGCTCGACCAGGCGCTTGGCCTTCTCGAGCACCATCTCGGTCACCTGGACGTGACGCGTGGCCGGCTCGTCGAAGGTCGAGGAAACCACCTCGCCCTTGACCGAGCGCGCCATGTCGGTGACCTCCTCCGGCCGCTCGTCGATGAGCAGCACGATCAGGAACACGTCCGGATGGTTGGTCGAGATCGCGGTGGCGATGCTCTGCAGCATGACCGTCTTGCCGGTGCGCGGCGGTGCGACGATCAGGGCGCGCTGTCCCATCCCGATCGGCGAGACCAGGTCGATGACCCGCGAGGTGAAATCCTTGTTCTGATGCTTGCCGGTGGGGCCTGGCACCGCCGCCACCTCGAACTCCATCTTCAGGCGACGTTCCGGATAGAGCGGTGTCAGGTTGTCGAAGTTGATACGGTGACGCACCGCTTCCGGCGGCTCGAAATTGATCGTATTGACTTTCAGGAGTGCAAAGTATCGCTCGCCGTCTCGCGGGGCACGGATCTGTCCCTCGACCGTGTCCCCGGTGCGCAGGCCGAAACGGCGAACCTGGCTCGGACTGACATAGATGTCGTCGGGACCGGGCAGGTAGTTGGCTTCCGGGGATCGAAGAAAGCCGAACCCGTCCGACAGGATCTCGAGCGTACCCTCGCCGTGGATGGCCTGGTCGTTCTCGGCGAGGTTCTTGAGGATGGCGAACATCATGTCCTGCTTGCGCAGGGATGACGCATTCTCGATCTGCAGCGACTCCGCGTAGGAAAGCAGGTCCGAGGGTGATTTGGTCTTGAGTTCGGCGAGGTGCATTGGGACGCCTCGAATGGCAGGTCGAGAGGGAGAAGGAACGTGCTGCGTCACGGAGCCGGGAGTTTCAGGTCCGAGCTTGGATGAAGCGTCTATCGGACGCGCCGGGAAGAGGTCCCGGCTGCATTCCAGTGTCGTTCCGGGCGGAAAGGACGTCAGGCCCGAAGTGCGCGAATGGCACCTGCAACCAAGACGGCCGGAACTTAAAGCCAGCGTTCACTTGCCGTCAATACTATTCCAGCGTGCCACTCGTTCAGTCGCGGAAGTCGGACCGGATCAGCCAACTTCGACCGGCACTGTCTGCATCGTCTTCCCGGAAGAGTTGCCGCCCGAACCATCCTCTAGGTGTCGCCCGACCGTCATGGATCGCGCCGGTCAGGATCGACGGGGAACAGACGCCGTTCAGCGTCAGCTTGCGCGTCTGCAGGAGCAGCTGGAGCGTGCAGTCATGGCCTCCCGGCACGAAGGGCGCCTGCCAGGATCCGGTCACCGTGCCGGCTCCGATCAGGTGCCGGTCCGGCGTCAACAGCATCGCATCCCCGTGGATGCTGCCGTCCGTCGCCGGCCAGTCGAGTGCCACCAGGATGCGACCCGGCCGGCCGCAGCAGATCTCGCCGCCATATCGCAGCGGTCGCTTTGCCATCCGCGCGAGCAACGCGCTCGGATCGTCCGCCCGGGAGCAGCCCGCCGCCAGGCCGAGCATGACGGACGCCACGACCAGACCGGCCGCAGCCCGCATCAGCGACCGCCAAGCCATCCCTTCCTCCAGAACACCAGGAGCGGCCCGGCGATGGACAGCACCATCATGCCGAGCGCGTAGAAGTAGCCGTAATACCAATTCAGTTCAGGTATGTTCTTGAAATTCATACCATAGATGCTGGCGATCAGGGTCGGCGGCACGCCGATGAAGCTGACCACGGTCAACAGGCGGATGCCGTTGTTCTGCTCGATGTTGATGAAACCGAGGGTCGCGTCCAGCAGGAACTGCGTCTTGTTGTCGACCTGTGCCACGTACTCGGTCAAACTGGCGATGTCACGCCCGATCGTTGCCAGCCTGGTCTTCAGGGAGGCATGCAGCGCGTTCGGCGCGTTCTCGCTGACATAGAGTGCAACGCGGCTGAGACCGAGCAGGCTTTCGCGAACGTCCGAAAGCAGGTCCGCGGAGCGTCCGACCTGACGCAGCATGTCGCGCAGCATCCGGTCGGCATCGGTGCGCCCGGAGGCCGAGGCGTCGAAGATCCGGGAGGAAAGGCCGTCCAGTTCCAGGCCGATCCGTTCCAGCAGGTCGGCCAGCCGATCGACCATGGCCTCGATCAGCAGGATCATGATGTCGTCGGCGCCGCAACCGCCCTGCTGGTCGGTGACGCGCTTGGCAACCGTCTCGAAGACCTGGAAGCGGGCGAACCGGATCGTGATCAGCCGGTCCGGGCTGAGGACGAAGCCGATCGGCGTGATCGGCGGCACGCCTTCGTCCGTGCGGCGGACCAGCGGCGTCGAAAGATAGAACACGTCATGCTCCATCTGCAGCCGGCTCGAGGTCTCGATCTCGTCGAGCTGTTCGCGCGTCGGCACTCGCAGGCCGGTGAGCTGTTCGGCCAGGGCGATCTCCGCCGCGCTCGGATCGACCAGGTCAAGCCAGCTCGCCAGATCGGATTGCTGGGCGTCCGTCACCGGCAGCGGCGCGCGACCGGGGGCGTGGGCTAGGAACATGAAACCTCCGTGGCTCGTGGGCGCGCGTGCGGCGACAGTTTGCCTCCCGGCCGATACGAGCGCTAACGATGATCTCGCGTTCCGGCAACGGATGACTTGGGCATGACCTGGGCGTGACCTGGGCCGGCCAGTGGGCTAGGAAGTCCGCTGACCAGGAGAACCAAGGTGACCGTCCAGACCCGTCCCGCCTCCGCCGAACCCTCGGTCACCGCGATCCTGGCCGAGCGGGCCAACAGTCTGCGCCACGGTCCGGACGTCCGGGGCCGGTTCGGCATCTTCGGCGGCCGCTTCGTCGCCGAGACGCTGATGCCGCTGATCCTCGAGCTGGAACAGGCCTACGACGACGCCAAGGCCGACCCTGCCTTCCGGCGCGACCTCGACTTCCACCTGAAGGACTATGTCGGCCGTCCGAGCCCGCTCTGGTTCGCCCGCCGCCTGACCGGGGAGCTCGGTGGCGCGCGCATCTATCTCAAGCGCGAGGAGCTGAACCATACCGGCTCGCACAAGCTCAACAACGTCATGGGCCAGATCCTGCTGGCACGCCGGATGGGCCGCACCCGGATCATCGCCGAGACCGGCGCCGGCCAGCACGGCGTCGCTACTGCCACCGTCTGCGCCCTGTTCGGCCTGAAATGCGTCATCTACATGGGTGCCACCGACGTCGAGCGGCAGAAGTCGAACGTGTTCCGCATGCGTCTGCTCGGCGCAGAGGTCCACGCCGTCAGCAGCGGCGCCGGCACGCTGAAGGACGCGATGAACGACGCCATGCGCGACTGGGTCGCCAACGTCGCCGATACCTACTACCTGATCGGCACCGTGGCCGGCCCGCACCCCTATCCGGCGATGGTGCGCGACTTCCAATGCGTGATCGGCGACGAGGCGCGCATCCAGTTGCACGAGGCCGAGGGCCGGCTTCCGGACGTCGTCGTGGCCGCCGTCGGCGGCGGCTCGAACGCGATGGGCATCTTCCATCCGTTCCTCGACGAGCCCCAGGTCGCGCTGATCGGCGTCGAGGCGGCCGGCCGCGGCCTCGACAGCGGCGAGCAGGCCGCCAGCATCAGCCGCGGCCGGCCGGGCGTGCTGCACGGCAACCGCACCTACCTGCTGCAGGACCAGCACGGTCAGATCACCGAGGCGCACAGCATCAGCGCCGGGCTGGACTATCCGGGCATCGGTCCGGAGCATGCCTGGCTGCACGAGATCGGCCGCGCCGCCTATGTCGGCATCACCGACGACGAAGCGCTGGCGGCGTTCCAGCTCTGCACCCGCACGGAGGGCATCATCCCGGCGCTGGAATGCGCGCATGCCCTCGCCCACGTCGCCAAGATCGCGCCGGCGATGGGCCGCGACCAGATCGTGCTGATGAACCTGTCCGGCCGCGGCGACAAGGACATCTTCACCGTGGCGGACCATCTGGGCGTCGCCTTGTGAGCACCCACCCGCACCGGATCCAGGCACGCTTCGCAGCCCTGGCCAGGCAGCGGCGCGGCGCGCTGATCCCGTTCCTGGAAGCCTGCGATCCGGATTTCGACAGTTCGCTCGCCATCCTGCAGGGCATGCCCGGCGCCGGTGCCGACCTGATCGAGATCGGCGTGCCGTTCACCGACCCGATGGCGGACGGCCCGATCATCCAGGCGGCGGCCAATCGCGGGCTGCGCGCCGGCGCCACCATCGGCCGGGTGCTGGAGATGGTCCGCCGCTTCCGGCTTGCCGATCACGACACCCCGGTCATCCTGATGGGCTATCTCAACCCGATCGAGAGCGTCGGCGCCGAACGCTTCTGCGAGCTTTGCGGCGAGGCCGGCGTCGACGGGCTGATCGTGGTCGACCTGCCGCCCGAGGAGGCGGACCTGCTGGAGGCGCCGGCGCTGGCGGCAGGGCTCGACATCATTCGCCTGGTCGCTCCCACCACCGACGGCCGCCGGTTGCCGACGGTGCTGAACGGCGCCTCCGGCTTCGTCTACTATGTCAGCATCACCGGCATCACCGGGACGCGTTCGGCCAGCGAGGCCGACATCGCCGCGGCCCTGCCGCGCCTGCGCGCGGCGACCACGCTGCCGATCGCCATCGGCTTCGGCGTGCGCACCCCGGCCCAGGCCGCGTCCGCCGTGCGGGTGGCGGACGCCGCCGTGGTCGCCTCCGCCCTGATCCAGACCCTGGCGGACTCGCTGGACCGACACGGCCAGGCCGGCGCGGAGACGGTGCAACGGGTCCTCGACCAGGTCGCCAGCCTCGCGCAGGCGGTGCGGACCGCCCGTGTGACGGAGATGAGCGCATGAGCTGGCTGACCACCTACGTCCGCCCCCGGATCCGCAATCTGCTCGGCAAGCGCGAGGTGCCGGACAATCTCTGGACGCAGTGCAGCGCCTGCAACCAGATGATCTTCGTCAAGGAGCTCGAGCGCGCGCTTAAGGTGTGTCCGCATTGCGGTCATCACATGCGCGCGCTGGTCGCCGAGCGGCTGGCCTGGACCTTCGACGAGGGCAGCTTCACCCGCATCGAGCTGCCCCGTGCGCCTGCCGATCCGCTCGGCTTTCGCGACCAGAAACGCTACGCCGATCGCCTCAAGGAGAACCGCAGCAAGACCCACCTCGACGAGGCGCTGGTCGTGGCGCACGGCACCATCGCCGGCCACAAGGCGGTGGTCGGCATCATGGCGTTCGAGTTCCTCGCCGGCACGATGGGCGCTGCCCTCGGCGAGGGCATCGTCGCCGCGGCGCGCCTCGCCGTGCTGCAGCAGGCGCCGCTGATCGTGTTCACCGCCTCCGGCGGGGCACGCATGCAGGAAGGCATGATCTCGCTGATGCAGATGCCGCGCACCACGATCGCCGTGCAGATGGTACGGGATGCCGGGCTGCCCTACATCGTGGTGATGACCGATCCGACCACCGGCGGCGTCACCGCCAGCTTCGCCATGCTCGGCGACCTGCAGATCGCCGAGCCGAACGCGCTGATCGGCTTCGCCGGGCAGCGCGTGATCGAGCAGACCGTGCGCGAGACCCTGCCCGAGGGCTTCCAGCGCGCCGAATACCTGCTGCAGCACGGCATGCTCGACATGGTGGTGCCGCGTGCGGCGATGCGCGAGACGCTCGCCCGGCTGATCGCGCTGCTCGGCAACCTGCCGGGTGCCGGAGAGAGCGCCGGCGACGCGGTGGCGATCGAGCAGGCGGCATGACCCGGACCGACCGAGGCGGATGTCTGCCCTAGGCCCTGAGTTCGTCGGTCGCCCGGGCGCGGTGCTGGAGCGCCTGAACACGCTCTATCCCGCGCTGATCGACCTCTCCCTCGGCCGGCTGGAACGTCTGCTCGAACGCCTCGGCAATCCCCAGGATCAGTTGCCTCCGGTGATCCACGTCGCCGGTACCAACGGCAAGGGCAGCACCTGCGCCACCTTGCGAGCGGTGGCCGAGGCGTCGGGATGGCGCGTGCATGTCGCCACCTCGCCGCACCTCGTCGACGTCACCGAACGCTTTCGCATCGCCGGCAGGCTGGTGTCCGACATCGTCCTGACCCGGACGCTCGAGGAGATCGAACGGATCAACGCGGGCGATCCGATCACCGTGTTCGAGGTGCTGACCGCGGCCGGCTTCCTGCTGTTCTCGCGGCAGGAAGCCGAGCTCGCGGTGATCGAGGTCGGTCTCGGCGGTCGTTACGACGCCACCAACGTCGTCGCCTCGCCGCTCGCCTGCGTGGTCACCGCGATCTCGATGGACCACGAGGCCTTCCTCGGCGACAGGATCGAGCAGATCGCGGGCGAAAAGGCCGGGATCATCAAGCCGAACGTCCCGGTCGTCACCGGCAGGCAGTCGCCATCGGTCCTCGCCGTGCTTGCCGCGGAAGCCGAACGTCGGGGGGCGGCGCTGCTGGTCCGCGATCGGCACTGGCAGATCGAGCCGACTTGTCGCGGCGCGCGCTACCGGGACGCACATGGCAGCATCGATCTGCCGCTGCCCGCGCTCTACGGCC
>CAXUCM010000198.1:6505-7023 GCA_964249315.1 uncultured Acetobacteraceae bacterium
ATGAGCGCAAGGTGGCCGCCCTGCGCGCCGGCGGACTGGCCGTTCCGGCCCACGGGTGGGACGGCGTTGCCCGCACGCGCTGGCCGGCGCGCATGCAGCGTCTCGACGGCCGGCTCGGCTCGGCACTGCCGCCGGACTGGGAGCTCTGGCTCGATGGCGGCCATAATCCCGGTGCCGGCATCGTCCTGGGCGATATCCTCGACGGCTGGGCCGACCGTCCGACGCACCTCATCGTCGGCATGAAGCAGAGCAAGGATATCGGCGGCTTCCTGCGGCCATTGCTGGACCGCGCGCACTCCATCCGCGCCGTTGCCGAGCCCGGCCAGCATCTGGCGGTTCCGGTCACCTCCATCATCGCCGCCAGCGACGGCCGAGCGCTCGCCGGGCCGAGCGTGACGGAGGCATTGTCGGCGATCACCGGTAACGAGCCGGTCGGGCGGATCCTGATCTGCGGCAGCCTCTACCTTGCCGGCGAGGTTCTCAAGGCGGATGGCTGGCGACCGGATTAAGGCCAGGGC
>CAXUCM010000199.1:0-6951 GCA_964249315.1 uncultured Acetobacteraceae bacterium
CAGGCCGCGGATGGCGATCACCACCAGCAGCGCGATCAGGGTGAAGCCGTGATCGTCGGGCGGCGCGTTCGTGCTAGAAGCGGCGGAACCAGTAGAGGAGCTGCTCGTGGTTCCGTATCTCGCCTGCATGACGCTGGTCGCCTCGCTGTATCATCTGCCGCCGCGCGTGCTTCCGGCGATCCAGGGCGTGGAAGGTGGCCGTCCGGGCATCGCACATCGCAACGCGGACGGGACCCTAGATCTGGGGGTGATGCAGATCAATACGCGCTGGCTGGAGCCGCTGCAGCGTTATACCCATAGCCCGGGCGCGGTGGTATTTCGTCGTCTGCTCGATGAGCCGTGTTACAATATTGCGGCGGCTGGCGCGATCATGCGCACCTACGTCGACGCGGCGCACGGTGACCTGATGCGGGCTGTTGGAGATTATCATTCGCACACGCTAGAGCTGAACCTGGCCTACCGGCTCCAGGTCATGCATGCGGCACGGTTGTTATTCGAGAAACCAAGATCGTAAGGCCTGAGCTCCGCCCATTGATCCTCCCCGCGGCTCAATCGCTCAAAGCTCAGCCTCAAGAATCCATTTATTTAAGCGGTTTCCAAAGGCGAGCCTTTGGCGGGGCTTGGGGCAGAGCCCCAATCTTTAACCTTCAGTCGCTGGCGGCCGCGCGAAGCGGCCGCCAAGCCCTGCGTCAGGAAATAGTGCCGTTCAGCTTGTTCGGGAAGAACAGGCCGCCGGTGCTGCTGCCGCCATAGACGATGTTGAGCACCTGGCTGGTGGTGCGGCGATAGGCCAGGCCGTTGGTGTCGTTGGTGACGAAGTCGTAGGCGTTGGTGTAGCCCGGCGCCTGCAGGAGCGTGCCGGTGTCGTCGGCAACGCCGGACAAAGTGGCGCGAAGTGCGGAGATCGCGTTGGTGACGGTGCCTGCGCCGAGATCGGACAGCAGCGTCCGGATCGCGCCGGCATGATAGGCCTCGACGGCGAGGATGCCGGCGGCGGCGGTCAGGTAGGTCTTGTTCGTGATCAGCGACGCGGCGCCGGCATAGGCGGTCACGCCGACATCCTCGAAGATGTAGGCACCGACCAGGAAGCTCACATCGTCGGCGAACGGATTGAAGGTCTGACCGGGACTGATCAGGCCGGCCGCGAGCGCCAGCGTGGTGAAGCTGGTCTGCAGATCGATCGTCGGCTGCGCGATGGCGGCGCTGCCGAGTGCGGTGCGCAGAAACAGCACGTGCGCCTGCTCGTCGACGGCGATGCGCTGGGCATAGGCCGCGATCGCCGGATTGGCGAACGGCACCATGCTGCCGCCGGTGACGGTACCCTGGGTTCCGGTGCCGGTCAGTGCGCTCGCCGGAAGACCGGTTCCGGTCGCGGCGAGCAGATAGAATTCCGCCTCGAGGTATTCGAGATTCAGAGCAAAATTAAGAATGTCCGCATCGGTGATGGTGGCGGCTTCGGCACTCTGGCCCGATGCCAGCACGGCTCCGCCCGACAGGGCGCTCATCGCCGCGGCGCCGGCAAGGCCGGCACCGGCACGCTTGAACAGCGAACGACGTTCCAGCCCAGACACCGGTACGATCGCGGCGTCGAGGTCCTGGACAGTTTCGTTCAACGACATGATGGAGTTCTCCCGGTTCAACGTGGCTATTACGCAGCGGCAACCGGGTGCGGATGCGTAAGCCGCCGATAAAAAGCCGAACCAACGATCACCTGCGCGTGATGCGAACCGCGATGACGCGTCGGCATCTCCGCCGCTGGCGACATCAACTTGTCATGACAGCACGCGCAGGAACAGCATCACCGACGTCCACTGCACCGCACCATCGTTGAGCACGACGTGTCGGCGTCGCCGGTCGACGCCGGCCGGCACGACGATGCTGTCCACCAGATATTCGAGCGGCAGCGTGTGGAAATCGATCGGGTCGACCAGCGCCAGCCGGGGAAACGGTGCGACCAGCTGCTCGAGGATTTCCGAGGGACGAAAATATTCCGGATGCGTATATTCCTCGAGCAGCAGCATCTCCGTGGCGACGGCGAGGATGCCGCCCGGACGCACCACGCGCGCCATCTCGCCGATCGCCTTTCGCGCTGCAGCATGGCCGCCGAAATGCTCGATCGAGGACAGGCTCCAGGCGAAATCGAAGCTGTCATCGGCATAGTCCAGCGCGGTGCCGTCCTGGTTCTCGAAGACCAGACCTGAAAGATCGAGCCCGGGCGGGCAGTGACGCCTGGCTTCCTCGAGCAGCGCCGGATCCGCCTCGCGGCCGCGCACCTCGCTCCATCCCGCCTCGCCGTACAGATCGGTGGCGGTGACCGAGCCGATGCAACCCGCCAGGTAGAAGATCACGCATTCGCGCCCGGCGCCGACGCCGAGCGCGCGGTGCCCCGCCTGCAGCATGCCCAGCCGGCGCAGGCCGAACACGCAGTGCGTCCACTCCCATCCCTTGCGGTAGATCTCGCCGCCGCTGCCCTGGAAGCAGTGCTTGTCGGTCGAGCACTGCTCGAGCTCGCGGTGCAGCGCCAGCCATTCGGCGTCGAGGTAGTGGGTCGGATTGACCACCGAGCAGAGCCGGCCGACCCGGCTCGGCGCGTTCCGTGCCGCTGCCGCCGCGCGCAGCGTGCGGTTCTCGGCCAGCAGCCGCTCGCGATCGGCCAGCAGGCGTCGGACCGGCGGCAGCGTCAGGGCGAGGCGCCGCAGCGTCGTGCGGGCGGCGGCGCGAGCCGCGGTGCGGACATCGGCGGCACGCATCGGCAATCCTTCCCAATCGCGGCCGCGTCGCCTCATCGCGTCCGATGACGGTGCCCGGCGATGTCCCCGGCGACCTGGGCGAGACGTCGCCAGGGTGCGGTCAGGCGCCAGCTGGTGCTCGCGCGCAGGGCGTCGGCCTCGCGCCGGGCGGCAGCGAGCTCGGCCTCGAGGGCGCGATGCGAGTCCTGCGCGGCGGCGAGCTGCAGGCGCAGGCTCGCCGCCGTCTCTCGGCCGAGGAGCGGATCTTCGTTGTAGCTGTCGATCGTGCCGTCGAGGAACTCGAGTCCGGCCTTGGCCAGCACCCCGGGGAAGTCGCGCCGGAGCAGCGCGCGCCCCTGCTGCGCCGCCGCCGCGTCGGTGCTCAGCAGCAGCTTGTTCGGCAGCATGGCCATCGGCGTGAGCGTGCCGCCGCCGATCAGGTAGGCGTTCAGTCCGGTCAGCACGCCGGTCCAGTTATGGCTGAGCACGTCGTCGAGGGCGGCGACGCCGTGCGGCAGCAGCGTGCGCTCGGCCAGCCTCAGGTCGCTCGCGACCACCGCGGCGGTGTGGCCGCCATCGATCGAGAGGAAGCGGAAGCGCGGCGCCAGGAAGCCCTCCCGGTCCAGGTCGAGGCTGGACTCCTGGAGGATCTCCACCTCGACGCCCGGCGCGTGCGCCGCGAGGTGGTGCTCGAAGATCGCCCGGTCGCCGCGGCCGGAGGCGTCGAGGTTCTTGTGCTGGTCGTCGAACACGTCCACCGCGACGGCGCGTTCGCCGGGCAGCGTGGCGTTGGCGAGGACCAGGAAGTACTTGCCGTGATGCACCCCGATCTCGGCGACGTCGCCGCGCAGCCCGGCACGCGATTGCTGCACCAGCAGCTGCGCCGTCATCATCGCCGTCGTCGGCGACAGCCAGCCCTCGATGCCCGCCACCGCGTTCTCGAGATAGCGCGCCAGGCCCGGGAAGAAGAAGGTGGCCTCGGGCGCGATCATCGCGCCGGTTCCGACGAACGCACCAGCCCGACCAGCATGCTGCGAAGGCGCGCCCCGAGCGGCGGCCAGGCGCGTGCCTCCATCCAGTCCGCCGCCCGCCGCTGCACCGCGGCGCGGCCGGCACGGTCATGCAGCAGCGCGTCGATGTCGCGGGCCAGGCTCTCGGCACTCGCCGCGTCGACGCGCAGCACCGCCGCGTCGGCCTCGTCGAACAGGGCGATGCGGTTGACCGCGACCGTGGTCGAGGCGCCCAGCGCGGTGCACATCGCACCGCTGAACGCCTCGTTCGAGGGCCGGTGCGGCAGCACGATCAGGTCGCATTGCGCGAGCAGGGCGATCGACTGCTCGTGCGGCAGGAAGCCGGTATGGAACCGCGCGGCCGCTCCTAGCGGTTCGGCCAGCGCGCGCCCGCGCGCGATCTCGGCGTCGGACTCCTCGCTGCCGTAGGCCGCGTTGACCAGGTGCAACTGCAGCCCGGGCCAGCGCGCGCGCAGCCGCACGCAGGCCGCGATCAGCGTCTCGATGCCCTTGCCCGGCAGGAAGAAGCCGTAGCAGCCGATCACCGGGGCGCCATCCGCGATCTCGCGCGCCGGACGCGGCGGCGCCGGCGCCCGCACCCCGTGCGGGAACATCGCCAGCCGGTTCTCCAGCGAGGGCGGCAGCGCCAGCCCGGCCTCGGTCGCGACCAGCAGGTCGAGGTCGGCGCGGGTATGCACGATCACGCGGTCGGCGCGCGACAGGGCGAGCAGCAGCGCGCGACGCCGACGCACCGGCAGCTCCGGCAGGTCGTGGGTGTTGTGCAACGTCACCGTGATCACCCGGCCGGTCGCCACCACCGCCTCGATCAGCCGGCGCAGGCCCTCCCAGGGAAACAGCCCGGGCTGATGCTGCACCACCACCGCCTGCGCGTCGACCCCGGCGATCGCGGTGAGCAGGTCGGCCGGGTCCTTGTCGCCGAGATGCCAGCTCGGCACGTGCGGCGGCACGCCGGCGAGCGGCGCGTAGGAGGGCGTGCGCCGGTCGCACAGCACGGTAACCTCGACGGCCGGGTCGGGCGCCAGGCCGCCGAGCAGCAGGCGCGAATATTCGGCGATGCCGCAGCGCTGGTTCCAGCTCGAGATCCAGGCGATCCGGACCGGTCCGGGAGGCGGCCGCAGCAGCAGGTCGAGCCCGAACCGGTCGAGCGCGTCGGCGATGGCGAAGCCGGGTTCGGGCGGCGAGGGGAGCCGTGCCGAGGCCGGCGCCGGCGACCGCGCCGCCTCGCGCAGGGCGGCGACGAGATCGTCCGCGTCGGGTTCCAGCCAGAGCGAGTGCGGCGTCGCCAGGTGGCTGGCGGACGGCGCGTGGCGATAGCGCAGCAGCCGGATGCGCGGATCGTCGGGCGCGCAGAAATCCATGTGGCCGCCGGCGCCGGTGACGATCAGGCGCAGCCCGGCGGCGAGCGCCTCCGCCGCCGGCAGGTTGTAGCCCTCGCCGCGGCTGGGCAGCACCATCACGTCGGACTGCGCGTACAGCGCGACCAGCGCCGGCTCGTTGAGGTCCTCGTCGATCAGGGTGACCGGCGCCAGACCCGGGTGGGCCTCGCGCAGGTCGGCAAGCGCGTCGGCGAGCCGGTTGTGCGGGTTGGGGAAGCTCTTGACCAGCAGCCGCACCGGATCGTCGGCGGTGAAGCTTTCCGCCCAGGCGCGCAGCAGCAGATCGGCGCCCTTGCGCGGGAAGCCCGAGGAGACGTGCAGGAAGGTCAGCGGCGCAGCCCGGTCGCGGCCGGCGTCGCGCACGGCGCGGAACGCCGACAGCGACGGCTGGTGCGGGACGACGCGCACCGGCAGGCGCAGGCCGGAATCCTGCAGCGTCCGGGCGACGAAGCGGGTCGGCGCGACGACGCCGTCGAAGCCCGCCTCGAGCGTGGCGATGGTCTGCGCCGGCAGCAGCGACTCCTCCCAGAACAGCAGCGCCAGGCGGACCTGGCCGTCCTGCCGCGGCGGCACGTGCACCGGATAGTGCTGGCTGATCACCAGTTCCGGCGCGCTCAGCGGTGCGGCGCGACCCGCCAGGGCGGCGATCGCGGCGCCGTCCGACGCGGGCGTCTCGGACAGGTCGGTGGTGAACACTCCCTCCACCGGGATCAGCCGCACGCGGCCGGGACGCGCCGCCTCCAGCGCCAGGGCGAGGCTGCGGTTGATCGCGGCGAGGCTGTAGCTGGTGTTGACGTGGCCGGTGACGGCGAAGTGCAGGTTGGTGGACAGTGTCAACCGGCTCGAGGGCTGCGTCGGCATCGCCGCGCCGGCGCGAAGCAGCGCCTGCTGCAGGATCGCCACCTGTCCGGGCAGGGCGAAGCGCTCGATCGAGCGCTGCCCGATCGCACTCCGGGCCGCCCGCAGCGCGGGATCGCGCGCGAGCCCGTGCAGGATCGCACCGATCTCGCCCGGGCCCGCGCCCGGCGGCACTCCGATCGCCGCCTCGCCGAGCGTGTACGGCACGGCGCCGCTGAGCTGCGCCAGCACCGGCACGCCGTGCGCCATCGCCTCGACCAGCGGCACGCCGAAGCCCTCGTGACGGGACAGCGAGACGTAGAGGTCGGCGCGACCGTACCAGGCGTCGCGCGCCGCGTCGTCGACCAGCCCGGTCAGGATGATCTCGCCCGGATGCGCGCTGTGGGCGATCGCGCGTCGCACCGCGGCCGGATAGGGGTCCTCGGCGGCGTCGTCACGGCCGACCAGGACCAGCCGTGCCGGTTGGTGATGCAGCGTACGGAAGGCGTTGTAGGCGGCGATCAGCTCGAGCTGCGCCTTGGACTGGCTGATCCGGCCGACGAACAGGATGGTGAACGCCGCACCGGGCTCGGCGCGCGTCGCCGCCACCCGGGCGCGGATCGCCGCCAGGTCGAACAGCAGGGTGCAGGCGCGCACCGGCTCGAAGCCGAGCTGGCGCAGCTCGACCGCGTTGTATTCGCTGTCGGCGAGTGCCGCATGCACCTGGTCGCGCAGGGCGAGCAGCTGCGTGCGTCCGAGCTCGGCATAGCGCAACAGCTCCGGCTGCCGGGCGAGCAGCGCCGGCGGCGTGATGTTGTGGTAGAGCAGGATCTTCGGCGCCGGCAGCGCGGCGATGCGGTCGAACGCGTCGTGACCCATCGAGTGCCGGACGATGAGCACGTACTCGTCGTTGGTCGGCAGCGCGTCGATCAGGTGCAGCTCGTCGGCCAGCTCGGGCGCGCGATGGGTGACGAAGAT
>CAXUCM010000200.1:0-6892 GCA_964249315.1 uncultured Acetobacteraceae bacterium
CTGCCCTGGACCCGCTCAAGGCTCAGCCTTGAGAATCCATCTCTAAGAGGTTTCCGAAGGCGAGCCTTTGGCGGAGCCCCGACCTCAACCCTCGGCGGTGGCCTGTGCGCGCAGGCGGTCGAGCGGGTGCCAGGCGCCGTCCTGCTCGAAGTGCCAGAAGGTCCAGCCGTTGCAGGAGGGCGCGTGGCTCAGCGCCGCGCCGACCTGGTGGATCGAGCCGCGCAGGGCGCCTGCGACCAGGCTGCCGTCCGGCGACACGGTCGCGCTGACCCGCCGCTGGCGGTCGTACAGCACCGTGCCGGCACGCAGCACCCCGCGCTCGACCAGGCTGCCGAACGGTACTCGCGGCACCTCGCGCCGGCTCATCGTGGTCGTGACCGCCTCGACCGGCAGCGGCCGCTCGCGTCGGATCCGGCCGATCGCGGCTTCGGCATAGTCCGGATGGCGCTCGATGCCGATGAAGCGGCGTCGCAGCCGGCGCGCCATCGCCGGGGTGGTGCCGGTGCCGGCGAACGGGTCGAGCACGATGTCGTCGATGCCGGTGCTGGCCAGCAGGACCCGGTGCAGCAGCGCCTCCGGCTTCTGCGTCGGATGCAGCTTCAGACCGTGCCGGTTGCGCAGCCGCTCGGGCCCGGTGCAGACCGGCAGCAGCCAGTCGCTGCGCATCTGCACGTCGTCGTTCAGCGCCTTCATCGCCTGGTAGTTGAAGCGGTACCGGCTCGCCTTCTCGCGCGCCGCCCAGATCATCGTCTCGTGCGCGTTGGTGAAGCGCCGGCCGCGGAAGTTCGGCATCGGGTTGGATTTGCGCCAGACCACGTCGTTGAGGATCCAGAAGCCGAGATCCTGCAGGATCGTGCCGATGCGGAAGATGTTGTGATACGAGCCGATCACCCAGAGCGTGCCGTCCTTGCGCAACAGGCGTCGCGCCTCGGCGAGCCAGTCCCGGGTGAAACGGTCGTACTCGGCGAAGTCGCCGAACCGGTCCCATTCTTCATCCACCCCGTCGACCAGGCTGTCGTCCGGACGGCGCAGCTCGCCGCGCAGTTGCAGGTTGTAGGGCGGGTCGGCGAACACGCAGTCGACGCAGGCGCTGGGCAGCATGCGCATCACGTCGATACAGTCCCCCAGCAGCACCTGGTCGAGCGGGAGTTCCACGCGCGACGGCGCTCTCAGCTCGCGGCGGCGGCGGCGACCGGCACGAAGGTCAGCTCGCGCACCAGCCCGAAGCCGGCGCGATGGTGGCGGCTCGGCCCGACCAGGCGCAGGGCGTGACGATGGGCGCTGGTCGCGTAGCCGGCGTTGCGCTCCCAGCCGTAATGCGGCAGCCGTGCCGCCAGGCGGCACATCAGGCGGTCGCGCACCACCTTGGCGATGATCGAGGCGGCGGCAATCGACAGGCTGAGCGCGTCCCCATCCACCACGCATCGCACCGGGCAGGACAGGGTGGGCGCCCGGTTGCCGTCGACCAGCACCAGGTCCGGCGGGGCGGGCAGCCGGTGCACGGCGCGACGCATCGCCAGCAGGCTCGCCTGCAGGATGTTGAGCGCCTCGATCTCGACGACGGACGCCGCGGCGATGCCGATCTCGATGCCCGGGCAGGCGCGCAGGGCGGCCGCGACGGCCGCGCGCTGGTCCGGGTCGAGCTTCTTGGAGTCGTCGATCCGGGCGGCGAGCGCCTCCGGCACGCCGCAGGAGAACAGCACGCAGGCGGCGAGCACAGGGCCGGCCAACGGGCCGCGGCCGACCTCGTCGACGCCGGCAACCCGGCCGCCATGCAGTGTCTCGCGCGCGTAGTCCGGCATCCTTGCCCCGCCGTGACAGGCGTGCCGATCGCGGGATGCGAATCGGGCTCAGCCGGTCATGGCGTCATGCAGACCATCAACCTGGAGGCGAAGGCAAGAGCCAGGGCCCTGCCCTGGACCCGCTCAAGGCGAAGCCTTGAGAATCCATTTACGAGCGGTTTCCAGAGACGAGGCCTTGGAAGGGTGTGGGGCGGAGCCCCGACCTCAACCCTTGCGCGACGGGATCAGCAGCCATCCGAGCAGGAAGCCGAACAGCGTGGCGATGCCGAGTGCCGTCAGCGGATGGTCGCTGACCAGCTCCGTCACCACCTCGAGCTGATCCTGGGCGCCCCCCACGGTGTCGTCGACGGTGTCGCCGAACTGTCGCTGCGCGCGGCCGGTGAGCTGGTCGATCTTGCCTTCGCCCTGCAGGCTGGCATCTCCGGTCAGGCCGCCGACCGCGTCCTTGACCTTGCCGATGCCTTCACCGATGCCGCCCTCAACCTCGTTCCCGCTCATCTGCTACGCTGCTCCCGTGTGTTCGCTCTTCCACCTGATCAAAACGGTGCCGCCGGCTTGCGAGTTCCCCTTGCCGCGATCGTGCGGTCGATGGCGGTGAACCGTCGCGAGGGCAGCCTTTCCGGCAAGGCGCGGACCACCGCGCTGATCATCGCCAGCGCGATGTTCATGGAACAGCTCGACTCGACCGTGCTGAGCACGGCGCTGCCGGCGATGGCACGCAGCTTCCGCGTCGATCCGCTGCAGATGAGCAACGCCCTGACCGCCTACCTGGTCGGCCTCGCGGTGTTCATCCCGGCGAGCGGCCGCCTCGCCGACCGCTTCGGCAGCCGCAGCGTGTTCCGCGCCGCGATCGGCCTGTTCATGCTGGGCTCGGTGCTTTGCGCGCAGGCGCCGAACCTGCCCTTCCTGGTGGTCTCGCGGCTGCTGCAGGGTGCCGGCGGGGCGATGATGGTGCCGGTCGGGCGGCTGGTGCTGCTGCGCACCGTCTCCAAGAGCGAGCTGGTCTCGGCGATGTTCTGGACCCTGCTGCCGGCGACGATCGGGCCGCTCTGCGGGCCGCTGATCGGCGGCTTCCTCACCACCTACCTGTCCTGGCACTGGATCTTCTATATCAACCTGCCGGTCGGACTGCTCGGCATGGTGCTGACCACGCGCTTCATCCCGCAGCTGCGCGAGAGCGTGCGTCGCCGCTTCGACCTGCGCGGCAACCTGCTCTCCGGCATCTCGCTCGCCTGCCTGATCTTCGGGCTCGAATCCGCCAGCCGCGGCAACGCGGCGCGCGACCGCACCGTCATCATCCTCGCCGCCGGGCTGATCGCCGGCGGCCTCTACGCCGTGCATGCGCGCCGTCGGCGGGACGCGATCCTCGATTTCACCCTGATGCGCATCGCCACCTTCCGGCTCTCGGTGTTCGGCGGTTCGCTGACCCGCATCGCCACCGGCGCCGTGCCCTTCCTGCTGCCCTCGATGCTGCAGCTCGGCTTCGGCATGGACGCGGCGCAGAGCGGGCTGATCACCTTCACCGCGCCGCTCGGCGGCCTGTCGATGCGCTTCGGCACCAGGCGGCTGCTGCGCCGCTACGGGTTTCGCGCCGCGATGACGGCAAACGGGGTCTGCGGCGGGGTGATCATCCTGGTCTGCGCGACGCTGCGGCCGGGCTGGCCGTTCTGGCTGCTCGCGGCGGTGCCGTTCGCGGTCGGAGTGAGCCAGGCACTGCAGTTCACCGCCTACAACACCATCGCCTATGCCGACGTGCCGGCCGAGCGGATGAGTGCCGCCACCAGCTTCTACGCCACCTTCCAGCAGACCACGCTGACGCTCGGGATCTGCGTGGCGGCCGGCAGCATGGCGATCTCGCGCGGGCTCGCCGGCCGGGGCGGGCTCGCGCTCGTGGATTTCAGCGTCGGTTTCGTCGTGGTGGGAGTGCTGGCGCTGCTGGCGTCGCCGATCTCGTCGCTCCTGGCGGACGATGCCGGCCGGGAGCTGAGCGGCCATCGCCCGAAAACAAGAACGCCCGCCACCTGACGGCAGCGGGCGCTAACATGCGTGGAGCGGGGTGGTCAGCCGGCCGAGCGGGTCGACCACATCGTGCCGTAATTGCCGGTGCGCGGCGCGAACACCTCGCGCAGATTGGAAAGCACCTCGTTCTCGCGCGTCTCGGCGCGGCTGGAATAATCATCGTTCGATGCCAAAGCGGCGACCTCGAGGGCAAACAGCTTGCGGAACATGTCGATCTCCTTCGACTGGTTCTGGCGTCGGGGTAGACCCGGTCGGGAACGCGGGATACCTGGCGTCAACGAGTAGGGAAGTCCTAGCACCGCCTCGGCTTCGCCACAATCTTGCCGTGATCGACTCACGTAGCCGTGTTTTGTTCGTTGTATGTTCCAGGCACGGTCCACATCTTGGCAGGCAGGTCGTCACAATTCGGAACCGGGCGACGGCGACCGGCCCCTCGCGGGCAGGAGCATTTCTGTTACTCTGCCTTTGCCACATTAAGGCCGTCGCGGCGGCGACGGCCCGAGGACACGAATGGACGAACCGCACACCCTGGAGCGCATCCGCCCCGGAGAACAGCGACCGGAACCCGCCACCTCACCGGCTGCCCCGACGACGGTGCGCCGCCGCCGCCGGGTGCTGCCCTGGATCGTCCTCGTGCTCGTCGTCGCCGCGATCGCCTGGGCCTTGCTGCGCCCGCATGCCAAGCCCGCCGGCAGCGGCGGCCGCCATGCCGCCGGCGGCGCCGACGCGGTGCAGCCGGTCTCGATGGGCGCGGCGCGGACCGGCAACATGCCGATCGTGCTCACCGAGCTGGGCACGGTGACCTCGCTCGCCACCGTGACGGTGCAGTCGCAGATCTCCGGCTACCTGCTGGAGGTGAACTTCCAGGAGGGCCAGGAGGTGCATCGCGGCGACCAGCTGGCGCTGATCGACCCGCGCCCGTACCAGGCCACCCGCGACCAGTATGTCGGCCAGCTCGCCCGCGACACCGCCGCACTGGACCAGGCCAGGATCGACCTTGCCCGCTACCAGGGGCTGCTGCGCCAGCACAGCATCGCCGGCCAGCAGGTTGCCGACCAGGTCTACACCGTCGGCCAGGACGAGGGCTCGGTGCGCAGCGACCAGGCGCAGATCGAGAGCGCCGAGCTCAACATCGCCTACTGCCACATCAAGGCGCCGGTGGACGGCCGCGTCGGGCTTCGCCAGGTCGATGCCGGCAACTACGTCACCCAGAACATGACCAACGGGCTGGTCGTGCTGACCATGCTGCACCCGATCTCGGTGATCTTCTCGGTCCCGGAGGACAATCTCGACGCGATCAGCGCCCGCCTGCGCGCCGGCGCGGTGCTGCCGGTCGAGGCCTACGACCGCAGCAACACCGCGCGTCTTTCCAGCGGCCACGTCGCCGTGCTCGACAACGTGGTCGACACCTCGACCGGCACCGTCAAGCTGCGCGCGGTGTTCGACAATAACGACGAGAGGCTGTTCCCGAACCAGTTCGTGAACGCCCGCCTGCTGGTCGACACCGTGCAGAACGCGGTGCTGGTGCCGACCAGCGCGGTGCAGACCGGCCCGCAGGGCCAGTTCGTCTACGCGGTGACGCCGCGGAGCACGGTGCAGGTGCGCCCCGTCAAGCTCGGCGCCGCCTCGGCCAACGACACCGTGATCACCGGCGGCCTGCAGGCGGGCGACAAGGTCGTCACCGACGGCACCGAGCATCTGCGCGACGGCTCCAAGGTGATGGTGCCGAGCCCGGCCCAGCAGGGTCAGGTCGCACCAGCCGCGCATCGGCATCGACACCGGACGGCGCAGTGAACGCTCACGCGACGGGACGACCGGATTGAACATCTCCCGCGGCTTCATCGAGCGTCCGGTGGCGACCACGCTGCTGATGCTGGCGATCCTGATGATCGGCCTGCTCGGCTACCATTTCCTGCCGATCTCGGCCTTGCCGGAGGTCGAGTATCCGACCATCCAGGTGCAGACCTTCTATCCGGGCGCCGGCCCCGAGGTGATGGCGACCGCGGTCACGGCACCTCTGGAGACGCAGCTCGGCCAGATGCCGGGCCTCGACCAGATGACCTCGCGCTCCTCGGGCGGCGCCTCGGTGATCACGCTGCGCTTCGGGCTCAGCATGAGCCTCGACGTCGCCGAGCAGGAGGTGCAGGCGGCGATCAACCAGGCCAACTCGCTGCTGCCGACCGACCTGCCGGCGCCGCCGGTCTATGCCAAGATCAACCCCGCCGACAGCCCGATCCTGACGCTCGGCATCACCTCGACGACGCTGCCGCTGACCGAGGTCGAGGACTATGTCGACACCAGGCTGGCGCAGAAGCTCAGCCAGGTCAGCGGCGTCGGGCTGGTCACGCTCACCGGCGGCAACCGCAAGGCATTGCGGGTCAAGGTCAACACGCGCGCACTGACCGCGCTCGGGCTCGGCATCGACGACCTGCGCACGACGATCGCCAACGTCAACGTCAACTCGCCGACCGGCACCTTCGACGGACCGCTGCGCTCGTCGCAGCTCAAGATCGACGGGCAGATCACCGCGCCGGAGACGCTCGCCCGGCAGATCATCGCCTACCAGAACGGCGCGCCGATCCATCTCAGCGACGTCGCCACCGTGGTCGAGGGGCCGGAGAACAGCCAGCTCGCCGCCTGGGCCGACACCAAACCCGCGATCATCCTCAACGTGCAGCGCCAGCCCGGCGCCAACGTCATCGGCGTCGTCGACGACATCAAGGCGGTGCTGCCGTCGCTGGAGACCACGATGCCCGCCGGCATCCGCATCACCCCGCTGACCGACCGCACCACGACGATCCGCGCCTCGGTCGCCGACGTCGAGTTCGAGCTGATGCTCTCCGTCGGGCTGGTCGTGCTGGTGATCTTCCTGTTCCTGCGCAACGGGCCGGCGACGATCATCCCGAGCCTGTCGGTGCCGCTGTCGCTGGTCGGCACGCTGGCGGCGATGTACCTGCTCGGCTTCTCGCTCGACAACCTGTCGCTGATGTCGCTGACCATCGCCACCGGCTTCGTCGTCGACGACGCCATCGTCATGATCGAGAACATCGCCCGCTACATCGAGATGGGCG
>CAXUCM010000201.1:0-6833 GCA_964249315.1 uncultured Acetobacteraceae bacterium
CGCCGACGCGTGGTTCATGCGGTGCATCCTTGTCCGTTCACGGCGAGGATATTTCCCCCGCATCGGGTCCTGCTTTAGACCAGCCGGATGGAAATCGGAAAGTTGCGGCGGCGGCGCGCGGTGCTGATCCCGGCGGCGTTGCTGGCCGTGGTCGCGGTCATGCTCACCATCGTCTCGTTCTCGGTGCCGCTGTACCGGATGTTCTGCTCGGTGACCGGATCGGGCGGCACCACGCAGCGCGCCGGCGCCTCGACCGGCCTGTCCGACCAGGTCGTGCTGGTGGACTTCTCGACCGCGACCGCCTCGAACCTGCCCTGGCGCTTCCGGCCGCTGCAGTCGCGCGTGCGGGTGCGTCTGGGCGAGGAGACGCTGGTGCTGTTCGAGGCGCAGAACCGCTCCGACCAGCCGATCGTCGGCCACGCCACCTTCAACGTCACGCCCGAGAAGGTCGGCATCTACTTCAAGAAGATCCAGTGCTTCTGCTTCACCGAGGAACGGCTCGGCGCGCACCAGACGGTGCAGATGCCGGTGACGTTCTTCGTCGATCGTGCGCTGGCGACGGACGCCTCGACCGCGGACGTGCAGGACATCACGCTGTCCTACACCTTCTTCCGCTCGACCCGTCCGGCCGGTGCGAAGGACCTCTCGCGGCTCGCCGCCCTGGTGCCCGACCCGCACGCCGGACGGGTGCTGTTCGCCTCGCATTGCGCAAGCTGCCACGGGCTCGACCACGCCATCGAAGGCCCGGCGCTCGCCGGCGTGCTCGGCAGGCGCGCGGGCTCGGTGCCGGGCTACCCGTATACGCCGGCGCTCGCCGCCGCCCGCGTGACCTGGGACCAGGCCAGCCTGGAGCACTGGCTGGCCGGGCCGCGACAGTTCATCCCGGGCACGGCGATGCCCGCGGTGATCGACGATGCCGCCGACCGCCGCGACATCATCGCCTACCTGGCGGCGCTGCCGCCGCCGCGCGGGAGCTGAGGCGGCTCAGGCCGCCGCCGCCTCGCTGCCGATCCGGTCCAGCGCCAGCATCGCCTCGTCCGGCAGCTCGAGTTCGGCGGCAGCGAGGTTCTCGCGCAGGTGTCCGACCGAGGACGTGCCGGGGATCAGCAGCAGGTTGGGCGCGCGGCGCAGCAGCCAGGCGAGTGCGACCTGCATCGGCGTCGCCTGCAACCGCCGCGCGATGTCGGACAGCGCCGTCGATTGCAGCGGCGTGAAGCCGCCGAGCGGGAAGTACGGCACGTAGGCGGTGCCGGCGGCGGCGAGCGTGTCGACCAGCGCATCGTCGTCGCGATGCGCCAGGTTGTAGAGGTTCTGCACGCAGACGATGTCGCAGATCCGGCGGCCATCGGCGACCTGCGTCGGCGTGACGTGGCTCAGCCCGACATGGCGCACCAGGCCCTGACGCTGCAGCTCGGCGAGCGCGGTAAGCGGCGCCTCGAGCGATCCCTCGACCGGCTGGCGGGGGTTGAACATGGCGCGCAGGTTGACGACCCCGAGTGCGTCCAGACCGAGATGGCGCAGGTTGTCGTGCACGGCCTGGGTCAGCTCGTCGGCCGACAAGGCCGGGATCCAGGACTCGTCCGCGCCGCGCCTGGCACCGACCTTGGTGACGATGACGAGGTCGTCGGGGTAGGGATGCAGGGCTTCGCGGATCAGCTGATTGGTCACGTGCGGCCCATAGAAGTCGCTGGTGTCGACATGGTTGACGCCGCCGGCGACGGCCTCGCGCAGCACCGCGAGGGCGGCGGCACGGTCCTTCGGCGGCCCGAACACGTGCGGTCCCGCGAGCTGCATGGCGCCGTAGCCGAGGCGGCGCACGCTATGGTCGCCGAGCGTGAACGCGCCGGCTTTGCTGAGATCGGTCATGGCCTGTCTTCCTCGATTGGACCTTGCAGATGGGCAGCCGCGGCGCGTGCGATAACCGGGTCGGGTCGGGACGGACTGATCGCCGAGGCGAACAATGCCAGGGCTCTGCCCCGGACCCGCTCAAGGCAAAGCCTTGCGGATCCATTCCTCCTGATCACGATGACTTTCAAGCGAAGCCCGGCCCCTCTTGCCGGGACGGCAGCCGGTATGACGCCCGCAGCAGGTCCGCCGCGCGCTCACCGATCACGACGCAGGGTGCGCTCGTGTTGCCGGTGGTGATACGCGGCATGACAGAGCCGTCGGCGATACGGAGGTTGTCTACCCCGTAGACGGCAAGGTTGCCGTCGACGACGGACATGGCATCGCGTCCCATCTTCGCCGTGCAGGTCTGATGCCAGAACGTTGCCGCGGCCCGGCGGAGAAAACCGAGGAGCCCGGATGTGTCCAGCTTGCCGGGCAGTATCTCTCGCCTGGTCAGGCTGCGTAACGGCTGACCGTTGCAGATCTCCCGGCACAACTCGACGGTGGCCATGGCAGCCTTGAGGTCGGCAGGATGGCTCAGGGCGCCGGTCTCTATGTGCAATGCACTGTCGGCATCCGACCCGGTGAGGGACACGCTTCCGCGGCTGTGCGGCCGGACGACGCCGGCGAGCATGGACCAGGCGTGCTCGGGGATCCCGACCGTCGCGGTCTGCGGCGTCGGAGCCGGAAACTCCGCCTGGGAGTGGATCAGATCCGGCGCTTCGAGCGATGGGTCGCTCTTCCAGTAGATCACGGCCCCGCCGCGATTGTTGGAGGGCGGCAGCGGCCTCTCGCACTCCCAGATGCAGTTGAAGTTGACGTGGTCCTGCAGGTTCCGCCCGACACCCGGAAGATGCTGCACCAGCGGGATGCCGAAGCGACGAAGCTGCTCCCGGTCGCCGATGCCCGATTGCATGAGCAGCCTGGGCGTCTGGATCGCGCCGAGCGACAGGACCACCGCGCAGCCCGCGGTGATCCGCTCCCGCTTGCCGTCCCGCACGACCTCCACGCCGGTGACCGTGGATCCGCTGAAGGTCAGGCGCGTGACGAGGGTATCGGTCAACACGGTCAGGTTCGGCCGGTCCATCAGCGGGTAGGCGTAGGCGCGGAACACCGAACGGCGCCTGCCGTCGCGCATGGTGAGGTCCATGAGCGCGGCCCCGCCGGCCGCTTCCATCATGCGTCCGTTCTGGCTGTCGAAGACGGGTATGCCGACGCAGCGAGCGGCTTCGAGGGTGGACAGGGCCAGCGGGCTCGACTCCTCGGGCGGCTGGACGAAGATCGGGCCGCCGGTCCCCCTGCGGGTCGGGTCTGGCTGTCCGTGCCAGTCCTCGATGCGCCGATAGAGCTCCAAAACGGAGGCGTAGCTCCAGGCCGGATCCCCGGTCTCCGCGGCGAAGTGGTCCCAGTCGGAGCTATGGCCGCGCGCCCATGTCATCACGTTGATGCTCGATCCGCCGCCGAGGACCTTGCCCATCGAAAGCGGCATCGACCTGCCATCGAGCTGCTTTTCGGGGGCAGATGCAAAGCCCCAGTCGCGTTCGCTTCCGACGTTGGACAGCCATCGAGAACCCTCGGCAACCTCCGGCACGTCGTCAGAGCCGCCGGCCTCGACCAGGAGGACGCTGACCTCAAGGTTCTCGGCAAGCCGTGCGGCGACGACCGAACCGGAGGATCCCGAGCCACAGACGATGAAGTCATATCGGGCTTGAAGGTTGGACGCGAGCTCGCGTTGCCGTGCCCGGACCCGTTCTGCATGATCCGACGGCGGCTCGAATGCGGGATCGACTGGCATCGACGGCTGTCCTTCTCGGTGCAGGATCGAGTTCGTGCGTGACGCGACGAAATCGGCTTTGCGATGCCGTCCGGCTGATGCTCGACCCGGAGGCTGCTCAGGGATGGCTTACGGGTCGATCAGCGATTGCCGGATGAACTGCCCGACCGATTCTCCGTACGGCGGCCGAGACAGCATCGCTACCTGCTGATCCGCACTCTGTCGATAGACGGACCGCGCGTGGCTGAACGCCAGGAACCCGTCTTTGCCGCGATACGTGCCCAGGCCCGAGGCGCCGATGCCGCCGAACGGAAGGCCCTCCGCAAGAGCGTGAACCATCACGTCGTTGATGGTGACACCGCCCGACGCAGCCCCGGCAAGAACCCGATGGCAACCTCGTCATCCGAAACAAGGATAGCGCCAGCGGATGCGGACCGTCCTCGATCCGGTTGATGACCTCCTCGATCGAGCCATGACCCAGGATCGGCAGCACCGGCCCGAAGATCTCCTCGCGCATGGCCTCGACGTCGGAGGTCCGCGGTATCAGGAGCGTTGGCGGGAACCGCCTTTCGTTCCTGCCCTTGCTTGCCGGGAACATTTCGATAATTTCCGCGCCCTGGCGTCGCGCATCCTCCACCATCGCCGCGAGACGGGCGAAACGGCATGCGTTCACGATGGATGTGTATTCCGGATACAGGCCATCGGGAAACATGGTCTTGACCGCGGTGACACAGGCATCGGCGAATTGCCTTTGCTTCCCGTGCGGCACGAAGGCGCAATCGGGAGCCAGGCAGATCTGGCCGGCATCGGCGGTCTTCACGGCCATTACCCGGCCGCAGCTTCGGCCAGGTCGAACTGCTCGGTCACGATGACCCGGAAATTTGGCTCCAAGCTCGTAGATCCCGCAACCCTCCGGGAAAAGCCGAGACGGACCTTCGCAGTAAGGCTGCGTGTGCATGACGCCCTTGCATCGGGCAGTCACGCGCACCAAGGAGGTTCAGCGAGCGATATATTGTATGAAGTTATAGACCGCACTTCCCGAGCCATAATCATACGTCAGCGGAAAATAGTTCACGGAGTCGTAGTTGCCGTTGTCGCCCTCCCAATAGTTCGCGAAGATGTTGGCCGGCCTGGAGGGCCACGCGTAAGCCGGTATGCAGTCGCAATTCGTCGCAGTGCTGTTCGTGACCGTCCGCAGGTAGTGCTTGTCGCCGTTCGAGTCGAAGACGAACCATGAGATCTGCGTCGCGGACCAGTCGAAACCGACTTGCACCGGCGCCCTGGTCGGATCGATGTTGTAGGGCGCTAGGCTGATATATTTCTCCCACTGCTGGTAGGCACCACCCGGACCGGATTGATAGATGATGTTCGTATGCAACGTGTCCGGGTAGGAGGGAAGGAACTCGATATCGATCTCCGTCCACGGGTTGCCGGGGTTGGCATACCAAGAGTCATACGTGAACAAGCTTGCGACCGTACCCGGGATGTTGCTGTACTGGAGCTGCGTCTGCAACGTACCATAGAGGTATTGCGAATAGGTCTCGATCTGCGAGCAGGCTCCATTGTGCAGCGTCAGCGCAAGCGTGCCCTCGGTGCCCGGCGTCACCATGGTCGAAAAGAACGGGCAGCCGAATGGAGGCCCGTTGGTGCCGTTCGTGGCAGCCCACAATGCCGGGTTGAACTGGTTGTTGTCGAAGCCGTCCCAGAACGATTGGGCATGCGCGGCAGCTGATGCCAGGACGCCAAGGCTGGCGATCGCAAAACAACCAAGCTTTCTCATAACGTTGTCCTTAGGTAATAAAATACCGTTACCGGACATATCAACTATGAGCAAGTTCTACTTTACGAGACGACGCGGGCCTGCGCGATACGATGGCGAACGCGCCGACGCAAGGCGCGATGCTCGCGACAGGAGAAGCTCCATAAGCTCTGCGTCCGTGCGGCGTGCGATCTCGAGCATGCTGAGGTAGGGATCGCCGCGCAAGCCGAGACAGGCGGCAAAGGCCGGTTCCGTCTTCCGACCCTCGGCACGACGCCGCATGACCGCTTCGTGAAGTCCGGGACCTCCCAGGCTCAGGAGACGGCGCTCGACGAGGAAATGTTGCCATGCCGGTTGTTCATGGATGGGCAGGACAGATCCGAAGATCTCGAACGGCCAGCCTGCGTGCTCGAACGAGGCAATGACCGGGCGCCCGCGATCGATCCTCTGTCGCATCGCGAAGCTTTTCCGATGTCGCAACGCCTGCCAGACGGCCGACGAGAACGCGATCGGATCCGGCGCATGGCAGAGCACGTCGATGTCGCTCGCCGGCAGACCCGGTTCCAGCGGCAGCAACCGCGTCGATATACGAACATCCTGGCATGATGGATTTCAAAGGCGAGCCTTTGATGGGGTCTAAGGGGCAAAGCCCCTTCGCTTGCTTGCTGCGTCCTCGTGCATCGACACCCCGAGGGAGCGCAAGGCATCCCAGTAGCCGGGATAGGTCTTGGCGACGCAGCCCGCATCCAGGATGGTGATGCCGTCGATGCACAGTCCGGCGAGGGCGAAGCTCATCGCGATGCGGTGGTCGGCATAGGTCTCGATTTCGGTCGGCAGGTGGCGGCCGGCGAGCGACGGGTCGGACGCCACCAGCAGGTCGTCGCCGGCTTCGCGGCCGAGCCCCGGGCGGATGCGCGAGAGCTCGGTGGCGAGTGCGCGCACGCGGTCGCATTCCTTGACGCGCAGGTTGGCGATGCCGGTGAAGCGCACCGGCGTGCGGTTGAACATCGACAGCACCGCGAGCGTCGGCACCGCATCCTGCATCTGCGCGCCGTCGATCACCGCCGGCATGTGGGGGAAGCGCGCGATGATCGGTGCCGCCATCGCATCCGGCTGGGTGAAGTCGGCGCTGTCGGTGCCGAGATCGATCGCACCGCCGGTCAGCGCCGCCGCGGCCCAGAGATAGGTGGCGGCGGAGGCGTCCGGCTCGATCCTCGCGTCGGTGGCGCGATAGCCGGTCGGCGGCACCAGCCAGGCGCCCGCACCGGTCCGGCGCGGCTCGGCGCCGAAGCGGCGCATCGCCGCCAGGGTGAGTTCGACGTAGCCCGCCGCCGCGAGCGCCGGACCGCCCAGCGCCGCCTCGATCGGCGCCGTGCCGCAGGCGGCCCGCATCAGCAGGGCGGAGACGTACTG
>CAXUCM010000202.1:0-6001 GCA_964249315.1 uncultured Acetobacteraceae bacterium
AACCCTCTTCAAAACAAATGGTATTCACACGCCGGAGCGTTGGGCGGGGCCCGCCCCGAGCCCTGGCCTTGAAGGGTCAAGTGCAAGGATGGTTTGCCTTGGTCCGCGCATCATCGGCGACATTGAAGTCGCGCCATCCACCCGTTTGCACAATGACAACGGTTGCAGATCGCTTCCCAACGTTTCTGACCAGCTGCCGCACCTTCGGGCAACCGCGCAAAAGCATCCCACGGCGAGTGCCCTTTCCGTCACCCTCGACGTCTCGTCCTGCAGTGCGAGACGGGATCCTTGATCATCTGCCGCACGAAATACTGATGAGACGTTCCTTGACCTGACGTATACCAGCGCGCCGCCACGTCTACCGAGCGCCGAGACGATGCAGCATCCTGACCGCGTTTCCGTTGCCGGGTGTCAGCGCCAGGGAATGTTCGTAGAAGCGGATCGCGCGCGGCGTGTCTCCGCTGTCCATGTACGCCTCGGCAAGGCTGTCATAGACGTTTCCCGATCGAGGAAAGCTCTCGACGTTCATCTGGAAGATGCCGATCGCGTCCTGCCAGCGATGGGCGGCGAGCAGCTTGTAGCCAAGACCGTTCAGGTTGATTTCCGAGAGGTCGTAGTCGAGCGGCGTCGTGGTCCTGATCGCCTCGTAGCGGCGCCTCGCCTCGGCCAACCCTCCTTTCGCAAGCGCGCGTTCGACCGGTTCGACAACGGAGGCACGATCCTCGTAGGCAAGCGCGATCTCGGGCACGAACAGGGATACGATGGCGCCCGCGATCCCGGCACCGAGCCCCAGCGTCAATACGATGAGACCGCCGGCGGTTGCGAGGCGCAGCGTGGCACCGCCATGCTCGCAGACGCGCCAGTAGACTTCGTAGATCGCGAGCGGAATGCCGAACTGCCCGTACGAGATCGTCGTCAGGAACAGTCCGGTGATGCCGCCCTGATCGAGGCCGAGCGGGAGGGTAAGCACGAAGCTCGCGCGGATGAAGAGTGACGCGCTCACCGCGAGGTAGAGCCGCATCGCCCAGCGTCCGTGCGACCAGAAGTCCCGCGCCAGCGCCTTCCGCAACGCGACGGCAGCGAACAGCATGATCAGCACACCGTCGAGGCTCTGCCCGACATGCTCCCACACGCTACCGGCTGCGCCGCGTGTCCAGATCATGTCGAGACCCGCGAGGCTGACCGCGAACGCCGCGACGATGTAGAGGCGACCGTTCCAGCGATGCACGGAAGGTGCCGCGCGCCGGATGCCGGGCACGAGCTGCAGCGCGCCGCCGAGGATGATCACCACCGCGGAGGCGAGGTGGATCGCGACAGCCGTGTTGCCGAGGGGTTCGCCTGCCACGTAGCCGTGCGTCATGACATGGTTCCACGCATCGAAGTCGCCGCGCCCGGCGGCACGGCCGTAGAACGCCGCGACGGCGGCGGCGAAGAATAGCTGGCCGACGAGGACGACCAGGAACCAGAACGTCGCCGCCGCCCGGAGCGCCGTCGCGGGATCGAGCCGGACCGTGGCGGGACGGGGCAGCCTCATGCTCGCGCTCATGCCGACCTCCAGTGCGACGTCAGATCGGACCGCGATGGCGGCGCAGCCACACCGTCGCGGCGAGCAGAACGGCGGCCGATGCGAGCCCGGTCCAGAGACCGTCGGTCGCGAGGAAGCCCGCGATGTCCGGCCGCGGACATTGGGATGCGAAGCCTTGCCCGGGTCGCGCGGGCGAGTAGGCCGCGAACACGCTGCCTCCGAGCCGCCGGCCGAGCGCATGCGCGACATGGCTGGAACGGAACGCGATCTTCTCGACGAGGTAGAGGGCGAGCGGCGGCAGCACGGCCCACAGGAATGCGACCCGTCTCGCCCAGCCCGAGACCAGCAGCAGCCAGGCATAGAGGGGCGCATACCAGACCGCGAGCGTGGCCACGCCGTACAGCAGGACGAGATCGAGATGCGCGAGCGGCAGAGTCGTCCAGAGCGGGGCGGCAGTGACGCCGTCCGCGAGAAGGATCGCGCTGCCCAGCAGCAGCAGGACGAGATGAAGCGCGACCACGGTGCCGGCCGTCACCAGCGGCAGGACCACGAGCGGCACCATCACCTTGCCGAGCACCGTGATTCGATCCGACACCGGCAGCGACTTCCAGAACAGGATGCTGCGGTCTCGGCGTTCGTTGTGCAGCGCGCCCAGGCAATAGACCAGACCGACAAGCGTCGCGGTGACGATGACGGCGAGGGCCGCGACACCGAACGGCTTGGCGAGATCGATCGCTCTCTCGGAGGGATCGAGGGCGAGGGAGGCGCGCATGTCGCGCGGGAGAGCGGGGATCCGGAGCAGGAAGCCGAGCAGCACGATGGCGGCGGCCGCGACCGGGGCCGCGACGATCACGCGGTTCTCCCAGAGCTCGCGTCGGATCGACCAGGCAAGCCGCCGCGTGGCGGAACGCGCCGCGGCCGGTTCCGAGCCGTCCACGCGCATCGCCCCGCTCATGCACCGAGCCCGCGCGCGCTCGTCGCGCGACCGAGAAGTGCCACGAACAGGTCGGCGAGGCCGGGGGTTCGGCAATCGCCGTATCCGGCGAGACGCGCGCGATCGATACCGTCGAACAGCAGCGCGCTCCGGCCCACGGTCTGGCGTTCGTGGATGGGAACGAGCGTCCGCGCGGCATCGAGTTGCGCAGGCTGGACCAGCACTTCCAGGAACCGATGCTCGATATCTTCCATGGAGGACGCGAACACCGCGCGACCTCGTGCGATGAACACGACGTCGGTCAGTATGTTCTGCACCTCCTCGACCTGATGCGTGGTCACGAGGATCGTGCGCGTTCCGTCGCAATATTCATCGAGCAGCGCATCGAAGAAGCGCTTGCGATACAGGATGTCGAGCCCGAGTGTCGGCTCGTCGAGCACCAGGAGCCGCGCATCCACCGCCATCGCGATGGCGAGATGAAGCTGCGTCGCCATGCCCTTCGAGAGCGCGCGCACCTTGCTGCGCGGCGCAATGTCGGTCGTCGCGAGAAAACGCTCCGCCTTGTGGCGGTCGAACCGGGGATGCACCCCTTCGACATAGTCGAGCAGCTGCACGACACGGATCCAGCGCGGCAGCACCGACACGTCGGCGATGAAGCAGACATCGCGCATCAGGCGATCGCGCTCGGTCCATGGGTCCCTGCCGAGAACGGAGAGCCGCCCCTCGTGCGGTATCAGGCCAAGGATCGCGGCGAGTGCCGTGCTCTTGCCGGCGCCGTTCGGACCGATCAGGCCGAGGATGCGACCCTGGTCGACGCGAAGGTCGAGCCCGTCGAGCGCTGCCGTCGCGCCGTAGGTCTTCCGCAGGCCATGCGCCTCGATGACAGCCATCTCATTCGCGCTCCGTCCCGACGGGTGCAGCCAGCAGATCCGCGGGCGAGAGGCCGAGGCGTCGGATCGTGGCACGGATCGTCGGCCACTGCTCGGAAAGGAAGCGTCGGCGCTCGTCGTCGAGCAGAATCGCTCTCGCACCGGCGTTGACGAACAATCCGCGTCCGCGCTTCTTCTCGACGATGCCTTCATCGACGAGGATCTCGTAGCCCTTCAGCACGGTCAGCGGGTTGACCCGGTATTCGGCACTCACCGTGCGTATGGACGGAAGCGCGTCCCCTTCGGCAAAGACGCCATCGAGGATCATCGCGACGATCCGATCCCGCAACTGCCGATAGATCGGCTCGCGGTCGTTCCAGCGGTGACTGGGCCACTCGTGATCAGACATCTGCGGCGATCGACCCTCCCATATCGCGGGCCGTGTCCATGGTGCCGGCCGCTCCGATCATCGACGGAGCTGTTCGCGTCTGCAGCCCGAACCATGATGGCGTCGCCTTCCCTGAACGCATCCCGCTGGTGTTCTAGTTATGTATAACAGCGGCAGATTGGCAAGGCCTATTTTCCAGTTGCGGTGACTGGCGCCGGCATCCGACCGCTTGCCGAGTGGGCCCATCCATGAGCTCCTATTACCGGCAGTCATGCCGTGCGGAGTTGATCCATGAGCCCTCTTTCGATCGGCGACCACGTCTCGGACCTCGATGGATCCCACGATGGCAGGCTGGTCGATATCGACGGCAGCACGGCCTACGTGGTGCAGGCGAACGGCGTCGAGATCGAGTTTCCGTTGAACCGGCTGAAGCCGTACGAGACCCCGCCGCCAGCCTTGAAGCGGACGCTGTCGGGACCCTTGCGCGACACGACGCTGAGCCCGGCGCACAAGGCCCTGCTGGCGTCGGTCCCGGCCGACATCACCGCCGCCGTCGCCAGGAGCTACGACACCGGCGGCGAGACGTCGTCGTCGCGCGCTGCCTACGCGGCGCTGCCGGACTCGAAGAAGCTCGAGATCATCCGCATCTATCTTCCCTCGCTCCCGCAAGCCCTGCTCGCGCCGCATATGGGCCTGGTCGTCGCCATGCGGGACCTGGCGCGACAGGGCCGATAGACGAACGAGACCGGCACATCGAGGATCAAGGTTGGGGCTCCGCCCCAAGCCCCGCCAAAGGCTCGCCTTTGGAAACTTCGTTGAAAGCAGACGGATTCTCAAGGCTTCGCCTTGAGCGGGTCCAGGGCAGAGCCCTGGCCTTCGACGGGTCACGTGCAAGACTCGCTGGTACGAGAAGCCCGCGCGCGCTCTGATCGCGACCGAGGATGCGGGCTTCGAGCTGGTTCGAAGAGGCCTCCATCTGCGCCGCGAGCGCGAGCACCTCCTCGCCCGCGCTCGTCAGGCGATAGCCGGAGGGCAGCCTGTCGAACATCCGCGCAGCCAGTCGCTTTTCCAGCTGTGCGACGCGGCGCAGCACGGTGGAGTGGTTGACCCGCAGGCGTTCGGCAGCGGCGCGAACGGACCCATCGCGGGCGATGGCGAGGAAGTAGCGGACATCATCCCAGTCGATCATCGGATCAGCCCCGTCCGCGAGGAAGCCTGCAGACGACCGGGACAGTCATTCGGCAATTCAATCGACACCAGGATCCGGATCGGCCGCCTTGCTCCGATGTTGCTGCCGAACACGCTATAAGTGTTTCCGGTAGTAGATGACGCGCTCGGTTTCCTCAAACCCGGCAGCAAGGTGAAAGGCATGCCCGCTGGTGTTTTCCAGGAGAGAGTCGGACGCCAGCTCGGCACATGCCCGTGATTTCGCCCAGGCTTCGGCGGCGGCACACAGCGAACGTCCGACGCCGGTTCCGCGGCTGGAGGGCTTGACGAAGAGGCCTTCCAGGAACGCGACCGGAGACGTGCTGCATCCGTTCACGTAATCAGCTCGAGACTGGTTGCATGATCGGGCCGATCGTCTGCGAACCTCTCATCGTGGTCACGCGACGGACGAACCGCCTCACGTCGGGCACGCCTCCGATCACGCCGAGCTCGACGGCTCGCTCCCCCGCCGGCCGGCGTGCGCGCCAATCGGCATACGGGTAGTCCCGAATGGAAAGGAAGGTGTCCCGGCCGCGGACACAGGCGAACGGCTTCGTCGCTCCGCTGTTGATCGGCGAGAGTGTCACCCGGTCTCGGTACGCCTCAACGAGTGCGGCAGTATCGAGTTCAAGCACGTCATGCTCGGCGCCGCGATACGGCCTGGCATCGAGCAGGCGATGCAGCCGCGCCCGGGTCAGCCAGAAGAACACACGGACATTGAGCAGCTGATACCAGTCGGCTGGCGTCAAGCCGTCCTGGAGGCAGCGGCGCAGCCCCGCATCGTCCATCGGTTTCTGATCGCGGATCACGGCACGCCCGAGCTGCGGATGTTCGAGGATGATGCTTCCCGGGCGCCGCCGCGCCTCGATGGCCTCGCGGCGCGCGCCGTTGATCTCCCACAAGTCGAGCAGGGAAGACGTGCTGAGCAGCCCGTGGCGTTCGATGGACCTCCAACTGCCTTGCTCCGCCATGTGGTAGAGCGTGGGGCAATCGTGGAGCAACTCGCCAAGCTCACCGTCAGTCACCTGGAGCTGAAAACCTCTTACAAACGGATTTTCAAGGCTACGCCTTGAGCGGGT
>CAXUCM010000202.1:6011-6827 GCA_964249315.1 uncultured Acetobacteraceae bacterium
CCGCCCCCCCCCCCGCCGCCCCCCCCCCCCCCCCCCCCCCCCCCCCCCCCCCTTCTAGCTAATGCTACCTCCCAGATTAGTCACGCCCACGATCTCGATCCTGGTGCCGTCGGTGAGGCTGACGAAGCTCGAGCCGTTGCTGGTAGTGACCTGCAGGTCCGAGGACGCGTAGCCGAACAGGCTGATCTTGTCGGCGCCAGGCTTGAAGCCGTTGATCACGTCGGTGCCCCCGGCGGCACCCTTTACCACGTCGAACAGCGCGGCACCGGCACCTTCGGTCACCGTCGTGCTGCCGGCGCCGAGCACGACCTGCAGCGAGCCGGCGCCGCCGGCGACGTTGGTGGTGCCGGCGTTGGCGAAGACCAGGCTGGCGCCGCTGCCGACATCGATGCTCGACGTGCTGGTCGCGGCCACCCCCAGCATGTTGCCGCCCTGCCCGGTGACGCTCAGCGCGCCGGCGCCGCCGATGATCGAATCCGCCTTGCTCGCGCTGCCGGTGACGGCGAGGGCGCCGGTAGTGCCGAACACCGCGTCGCCGGCCGCGACCACGTCGGTGGCGCCGGAGCCGCCGACGATGGTGTCCGTGCCGGCGATGCCGCCATCGATGGTGGGCGGGCCGCTGCCGCCGAACAGCACGCTGGCGGCAGCCCCGCCATCGATGGTGGTGCTGCCGCCGCCGCCGAGCACGGACTCGCGCCCGACCGCGGCGACCAGCAGGTTGGTCCCTGCCGCCGAGCCGAAGATGCGGGCGCCGGCGCCGGCGCCGGTCAGCGTCGTGTTGGCGCCGGCGGCACCCTGGCCGACCAGGACGTTGCC
>CAXUCM010000203.1:0-6809 GCA_964249315.1 uncultured Acetobacteraceae bacterium
CGCCAGCAGTCGGGCGGAGGCGACGGTGCCGGTCGTCACCAGCACGGTGGCGGCGCCGCCGCGCAAGGCCTCGATCACAGGCCGGGCGGAGACCGTCTCCCCGACGCTGGCGGCGTGCAGCCAGAGCAGCCGGCCGTGCGGTCGCGACAGCGCGGTGCGGCCGCGCCGCTCGCCGAGACGCGCCGCCTGCTCCTTGCCACGCGCGAGCCGGACTCGCAGCAGCAGCAGGACGACGGGTTCGCCCAGCGAGGCGATGAACCACCAGAGCCATCCGGCGATCATGGCCCGCTCTCCGTCTGATCCAGTGCCTGCAGCACCCGGGTGATGCGCAGCAATCCGGCCGCTGCCTCGTGCCGGCCGACGCCGATCGGCGCGCCGCAGAGGATGGCTCCCCGGCTGAACGGCAGCGGCAGCAGCATGCGGTCCCAGGAGCGCAGTCGGCGCTCCGGCCGCACGCGGATCGCGATCGGCACCACCGGCACGCCGGAAAGCGCCGCCAGCTGTGCCGCACCCGGCTGCATCACCCGTCGCGGCCCGCGCGGTCCATCCGGAGTCAGGGCGACGACGCGACGCTCGCGCAGCAATCGCACCAGGCTGCGCAGCGCCGTCGCTCCGCCCTTGTCGATCTTCCCCGGCCTGGCCGACGAACCCTCCACCGAGCCGATCCGCCATCGCCGCATGACGCGGGCGATCATCCGTCCGTCGCGATGCCGGCTGATCAACGCATGCAGCGACAGCGCCGGGTTCTCGCGGCGGGCGCGCCACCACAGGATCGGCACCGCCGGCAGGTACTCGTGCCAGAACACGACGATGGCGGTGGCTCCGGTCCGCCCGGTCAGCAGGTTCCAGGTCGCGGCATCGGCCTCGATGCGCCAGCTTCCGCTGCGCAGGGCAAGGTCGAGATACAGGCCGATCACGCCTGCCGACAGGCCCTGCAGCGACGGTGCGTGCAGGATCGATCTCAATCTCGGATGTTCTGGTTATGTTTCACGTGAAACAATCCACAGGCTCGGTCGTCTAGACCGGGTCGCCCATACCGTTCTGGGCACGATGACGCAGCAGATGGTCCGCCAGCACGCAGGCGAGCATCGCTTCGCCGACCGGAACGGCGCGAATGCCGACGCACGGATCGTGCCGTCCGCGCGTGGAGACCATGGCCGCCTCGCCGGCGCGCGTCACCGAGGCGACCGGGGTCAGGATCGAGCTGGTCGGCTTGACGGCGAAGCGGGCGATGATCGGCTGCCCGGTCGAGATCCCGCCCAGGATGCCGCCGGCATGGTTCGCCTCGAACGTGATCCGCCCCGCTTCCATGGACATCGGGTCGGCGTTCTGCTCGCCGGTGGCGCCGGCCGCGGCAAAGCCGTCCCCGATCTCGACGGCCTTGACCGCATTGATGCCCATCAGCGCCGCCGCAATCTCGGCATCGAGCTTGCCGTAGAGCGGCGCGCCGAGACCCGGCGGCGCCCCGTGCGCCTGCACCTCGATGATCGCGCCGGTCGACGAGCCGCGCTTGCGCACATCGTCGAGATAGGCCTCCCAAACCGGCACGGTGCCGGCATCGGGACAGAAGAACGGGTTCCGCGACACCTGCTCCCAGTCCCAGCGCACCCGGTCGACCGGGTGCGAGCCGATCTGCACGAGGGCGCCGCGCAGGCTCACGTCGGCGCCGAGGACGAGACGCGCCACGGCGCCCGCCGCTACCCGTACCGCGGTCTCCCGCGCCGACGAACGGCCGCCGCCGCGCGGGTCGCGGATGCCGTATTTCAGCTCATAGGCGAGGTCGGCGTGACCCGGCCGGTAGCGATCGGCGATCGCGCCATAGTCACGCGAACGCTGATCCACGTTCTCGATCAGCAGCGAGATCGGCGTGCCGGTGGTCCGGCCTTCGAACACCCCGGACAGGATCCGCACCCGGTCGGGCTCGTCGCGCTGGGTGGTGAAGCGGGACTGGCCAGGCCGGCGGCGATCGAGCCAGGGCTGGATGTCGGCCTCGCTCAGCGCGATCCGCGGCGGGCAGCCATCAACGACGCAGCCGATCGACGGCCCATGGCTCTCGCCCCAGCTGGTGAAGCGGAACAGGCGGCCGAAACTGTTGTGCGACATCGCTCAGTCGGAGACGGCTGCGATGTCGGGCGCCCTCGGGTTCTTCATGCCGACGGTGTGGTAGCCGCTATCGACATGGTGCACCTCGCCGGTGACGCCGCTGGAAAGGTCCGACAGCAGATAGAGCCCGGCGCCGCCGACCTCCTCGATGCTGACGTTGCGCTCGAGCGGCGCGTTGAGCTGGTTCCATTTCAGGATGTAGCGGAAATCGCCGATGCCGCTGGCGGCAAGCGTCTTGATCGGCCCGGCGCTGATGGCGTTCACCCGGATGCCCTGCCCGCCCAGATCGGCCGCCAGGTAGCGCACGGACGCCTCCAAAGCCGCCTTCGCCACGCCCATGACGTTGTAGTGCGGCATCACCCGCTCGGCGCCCAGATAGGTCAGGGTCAGCAGCGAGCCGCCCGGCTTCATCAGCGCGCTGGCGCGTTGGCAGACCGCGGTGAAGGAGAAGCAGGAAATATCCATCGCCTGCAGGAACGCCGCGCGCGGCGTATCGGCGTAGCGCCCGCGCAGGTAGGCCTTGTCGGCCCAGCCGATCGCATGCACGAGAAAGTCGAGGCCGCCCCACTCGCGCTGCACGACCCGGAAGGCCTCGTCCAGGGCGGCGTCGTCGGCGACGTCGCAGGGCAACGCCAGCGACGACCCCACGCTCTGCGCCAGCGGACGCACCCGCTTCTCCAGCGCCTCGCCCTGGAAGGTGAAGGCGAGTTCGGCGCCCTGCGCCGCGCAGGCCGCGGCAATGCCCCAGGCGATCGAACGATCGTTGGCCACACCCATGATCAGGCCGCGCTTGCCCTGCATCAAGGTGCCCCGAGGGGGAAGAAGGGTGGGAGCGGCGTCCGGCATCGAGCCTCGTCCTGCTAGAGCATCATCCGATCAGATGGAATCATCTGATCGGGTAAAGATGCTCGCCAAAACAACGAGCTGGAGCGGGTTCCGTGAGCAAACGCGAACGGAAAACGCTCCAGCGCGTCTCGGGACGGCCTGACCGTCCCCGTCTCGTCCTGACACAGCCACGACACCGCCACAAGTCTGAACCCGTGGCCGTCCAGACGGTTCTGATCGGAAAGCCGGGAGCCAAAACCAGTGCCTGAACTGCCGCTGCAGCCACCGTCCGACCCGTTCACGCTGTTCCAGGATTGGCTCGCGCAAGCCGAGGCGGGAGAACCAAACGATCCCAACGCGATGGCGCTGGCCACGGCAAGCGACGGCGCGATGCCCTCGGTCCGGATGGTGCTGCTCAAGGGGCTGGATCAACGCGGCTTCGTCTTCTACACCAACAAGCAGAGCCGCAAGGGCGGGGAGCTCTCGGCCAACCGTCATGCCGCCCTGCTGTTCCATTGGAAGAGCCTGCAGCGACAGGTTCGCGTCGAGGGCCCGATCGAGGACGTCACCGACGCCGAGGCGGACGCCTACTTCTCGAGCCGCTCGCGCGTCTCCCGGCTCGGCGCGATCGCTTCCGAGCAGTCGCGTCCGCTCTCCGGCCGCGACGAGCTCGAGGCGCGCCTGGCCGCGATCGAGGCGAGATATCCGGACGAGGCGGTGCCGCGACCGTCGCACTGGTCGGGCTACCGGGTACTGCCGGACACCATCGAGTTCTGGCAGGACATGCCGTATCGCCTGCACGATCGCATGCTCTACCGCCGCCAGGGCGAGCATGGCTGGCAGACCACCCGGCTGTATCCCTGACGCCGTCGTGCTAGAGTCGGTTCCGGAATGGACAGCCAGGGAACGCCAGCGACCATGAGCATCCGCAAGATCCTGCTGCCGCTGAACGGCACGCCGAACGGGGAAGCGGCGCTCGCCACCGGATTGATCCTGGCCAGACGCTTTGACGCCCATCTGGCGACGTTGCACGTGCGCGGCGACAGCCGCGAGGTCGCACCGCTCGCCGGCGAGGGACTGTCCGGCGCCATGGTCGAGGAGATGATGACCGCGGCCGAACGGGAGGCGACCCGACGTTCGCTGGCAGTACGCGAGGTGTTCGACCGGCTCGTCGGCGAAGCCGGCATCGAGGTGCGCGGCGGCGCGCCGGACGGCCCGACCAACGCTCCGAGCACGAGCTTCCGCTCGGTCGTCGGCCGCGAGCACGAGATCGTCTCCCACGCCGCGCGCCTCGCCGACCTGACGGTCGTGCCGCATGCGGACTCGGGCGAGGAGGTCTCGTCCTCGGAAGCCCTGCACGCCGTGCTGTTCGACAGCGGCCGCCCGGTGGTCATCGCGCCCAAGCGCCGCCCTGTGGTCGTCGGCAGGCGCGTCTGCATTGCCTGGAACGGCACCGGCGAGTCCGCCTCGGCGGTGCTGTCGATGCTGCCCTGGCTGCAGGCGGCGGACGCGGTCTGCGTGCTGCACTCCGAGGACTACCAGCGTCGCGGGCCGGAGGCGAACGAACTGCTCGGCTACCTCGCCATCCACGGCGTCCGCGCCGAGCTGCAAGCCTTCCGGGCCATCGACAAGGAGGTCGGCGCCGGGCTGCTCGCCGGCTGCACCCGCTTCGAGGCCGACATGCTCGGCATGGGCGCCTACTCGCATTCGCGCCTGCGCCAGCTCATCCTCGGCGGCGTCAGCCGGCACGTGCTGGAGAAGGCGTGCCTTACCGTGCTGATGGCGCGCTAAGGCCAGGGCTCTGCCCTGGACCCGCTCAAGGCTCAGCCTTGAGAATCCATTTGTCTGTCGGGAGCTTTGGGCTGCCGGATGCTAGGATCCGGTCAGCAGCAGGTTGCTCCCGAACGTGACGACTGATACGAAACTGAAGTCCGCTGCAGCCTGAGCCGGGTTATACAGTTGGACGGTCACAGATGTCGGGTAGGTGACGTAGACCTGGAAGAACCCGATGCCAGCCATCGACCCGACGGTCGCATAAGATGAATCTGTGAGTGACTTTTGAAAGTTCACCGTGTAGTTCCCGGTCGAATTCTTGTACACGCTGCCAACATTGTAAGGCGTGCCGTTCATCGTGCAGGAGGTGCCTGCGCTTCCCGTTCCGTTGAAGACCACGCGCGATGATGCCAATCCGCCCGAAGCTTCCACAGGTCCTCGAAAGCTCGGCATCTCGAGAGCGCTTCCCCAGACATTGCCCCAGGTTGTCACCTGATAGAGGCCGCCTCCCTCGTTGACCTGTATGTAGGGCGTGCTGCTTGAAGGGACGTAGGAGCCCTGGCTTCCGGCCAGGCTCCCAGAACTGAAGCTGCAGCCAGTTACGATCAGTGCCTCCTTGAGCGGAGGTCCGGAGGAGGACGTGCCGCCTGTGCCAACCCCGGCTGAAAACAGGATGCAGTTCGTCGCCGCGCTCACGCCCTCAACATTGGACCCGCGCAGGAAGGAGCAGCCCGAGAAGACAAAGCCCGTGTTCGTCTCGAAGATGCCTTGTCCATCTCCGAAGACGAAGGCATCGGCAAGACCGTTATTTGCTTCAAACTGCACGCTTGTAAAGGAAGCGCCCCACGCGGCATTCGACACGAAAGGATTGCCGACACCGTTGCCGATGTAGACTCCACAACCGCTGCCGCTCAGCTTCGTGGCATACGAGTTGCTGCCGTCATAAGCGATTGTTCCACCGGTGAAGGTGAGGAGTCCGGACTCAATCGCCGCCAGCCCATACCAGGGACAGCTTACGATCTGACAGTTTACGAAGGCAAAGGCATTCGGGGCGGAGAAATTCAGGAAGCTTGCGTCATACCCAATGAGGCATGATCCTATGTCAATATTCTCGTGGGTGAGATTATAGCAGTCGCCGGCTGTCATTCCGACACCGAAATTTGTTACCACGACGTTCTCGATCTGGACGTAAGACAGCATCAGGAAATACAGCGCGGTGTTTGCCGTGCTGAAGTTGGTCGAAGTCTCGGTGAGTTCGCCTGTGAACCCGATGTTCGCAATCCTGAAGTATCCCAGGTCGGGATCGTCTATGCCGTCACCGGCGCCATAACCTTTGAACAGGAACAGGGGATGAGGGCCGAGTCCGGAGGAGCCAATCTCCGTGTTCCCCATGCCATCTCCTTCGATGTCGAGACGCGATAGATCGTCCGGGTTTGCGCCGGAATAGTCGAAGGTGACCGTGTTCGTGAAAAGGTAAGGCAAGGCGTTGGCGGGGAACCGCAAGGTGGCACCCCCTTGCGCATAGCCACCTGTGCCGAGAAGAAGATTGTTGATAAGGACTTGAAGATGGGCGACGTTGCTGCCAACCGTCACGCTTGAGACGGTTGCCGGCGTCGTCGGGCTGCCGCCGCTCAGGGTGATCGGTAACTGGAAAACCGATTGCACCGGCCATTGCGAGAGGCGCTACCGCTCCACCATAAGTAAGCTCGCTATCGAGGAGGGCATTCGGGATAACGGTTCCCCAAGACTTGTTGGCTTGAAGCTCTTCAACAGCAGAGAAGACAGCTCCGCCCGCGAGGCCTAAAACCTTAAACGCGGATTCCGCCGCTTCAGCCTCAGCATTTGCTCCAAGCGCCTTCAAGATAGACTGAGTGCCCGCGTCTTGAGCGGTCAAAATACCGCTGACTAAGTCAACTCCTGACACGTTGATCGGGGTTGTGACTCCACCCACCGTTACAGTTCCCAAGTTTAGGAGAATATCGCTTGGGGTGTTTGAGGAAGTTGGCATTGCTTCGGTCACCTTCCACTGAAGTTTTTGATGTTTACCAGATAGTAAATAAGCGGCATTGGGCTTTGCGGCAGAAATTTTATGCACATGGTTGCGAAAC
>CAXUCM010000204.1:0-6807 GCA_964249315.1 uncultured Acetobacteraceae bacterium
GCGCCGCTGCGTACCGTGCGCGGCGCGGGCGGCCGGCCGGCGCCGGCGGCGATGCCGAACCCCGCCCCGCCGGTGCCGGAACCCGATCCACCGCCGACAGTGCCCGAGCTGACGGAGCCGGAGCTGCAGCCGGCCGCGCCGGTGCCCCGCCCGATCGGCCGCGTGCTGTTCGTGATCGGCGAGCCCGGCACGCCCGGTGCCACCTATCGCTGCCTGCGCAACGCCGCCGCCTGCCGGCATGCCGGCTACGAGGCGGAGGTGGTCGGGCTGTACGAGGTCAATCCCGAGAACCTGGCGCGCGCCGACCTGCTGGTGCTGTGGCGCGCCGCCATGAGCCAGCACGTGCGCACCATGTTCCGGCTGGCGCGCGAGGCGGGAACGCGGATCGCCTTCGACGTCGACGACCTGATGACCCGGCCCGAGCTGGCGCGGATCGACATCATCGACGGCATACGCACGATCTTCAGCAACGAGGCCGACACGCGGGTGTATTTCGCGGCGATGCGCGAGACGATGCTGGCGGCGGATCTGTGCATCGCCACCACCGAGGAGCTGGCCGCCGAGATGCGCAACCAGCGCGAGGTCGTGCACGTGCTGCCGAACACCTTCGACGAGGCCGCGCAACGTACCGCCCGCTTCGCCCGCCGGCGCTGGCTGGAGGGCGGCGAGGACGGGCACGTGCGGATCGGCTATGCCGGCGGCACGCGCACCCACCAGAAGGATTTCGCCCAGGCCGTCCCGGCGCTGGCGCGCGTGCTGCGGGCGCGGCCGCAGGCGCTGCTGGTGCTGTTCCGCGAGGCGGAGAACCAGCGTCCGCTGCTGCAGATGGAGGAGTTCCCCGAGCTCGCCGAGCTCGCCGGCCGGATTGAGTGGCGCGACATGGTGCCGCTCGAGGCGCTGCCGAACGAGCTCGCCCGCTTCGACATCTCGCTCTGTCCGCTGGAGACCGGCAACCCGTTCTGCGAGGCCAAGAGCGAGCTGAAATATTTCGAGGCGAGCCTCGCCGGCGCCTGCACCGTGGCCAGCCCGACCGGCCCGTACCGGCGCGCCGTCGCCGACGGCGTCACCGGCTTCCTGGCAGACGACGCCGACGCCTGGGAACGCGCGCTGCTCGGCCTGATCGACGACCCGGCGCTGCGCGCGCGCGTCTGCCGCAACGCCTATCACGACGTGCTCTGGCGCTTCGGGCCGCGTCGCCAGGCCGAGCTCGCCGGCGGCCTGCTCGGCGCGATCGATCCGCGCCCGAGTGCGGCCCGCAGCGTCGAGCTCGGGCTGCGTCGCGGCGACTACCGCGCCCGCGGGCTGCCCGAGGTGCCGGAGAGCGAGCTGCTGTTCGGCCATGACGGGCTCGACGAGGCCGAGGTCACCGTGGTGATGACCTCGTACAATTACGAGCAGCACGTCCTCGAGGCGCTCGACTCCGTGCGCGCGCAGACGCTGCGTCCGCTCGACCTCGCCGTCGTCGATGACGGCTCGACCGACCAGTCGGTGCCGATGATGATCGAGTGGGCCAAGCAGCATCGCGAGCGCTTCAACCGGATCCGCATCCTGCGCACGCTGCGCAACGCGGGCCTCGGCGGCGCCCGCAACGTCGTCTGCGACGCCGCCGAGACGCCCTGGCTGATGGCGCTCGACTCCGACAACCGGCTGCGCCCCGAGGCCTGCGCGGCGCTGCTCGAGGCGGTGCGCGCGGTGCCGCAGGCGGCCTTCGCCTATCCGCGGATTCGGCAGTTCGGCGGTGGCGAGTGCGTCATGGGCACGGAGGGCTTCGATCCGGCCCGGTTGCGTACCGGCAACTATATCGACGCGATGGCGCTGGTGGCGAAATCGGCCTGGGCCGCCGCCGGCGGCTACTACGTGCGCCGCGACGCGATGGGCTGGGAGGATTTCGACCTCTGGCTCAACCTGGTCGAGCTGGGCCAATTCGGCATCAACGTGCCGGAGATCCTGGCCGAGTACCGGGTGCACGCGAACTCGATGGTGAACGCGATCACCGAGCAGTCCGACAACAAGCAGGCGATGGTGCGCTTCGTCGAGGCGCGGCATCCCTGGCTGCACCTGCGCTCGCGCGCGGCAAAGCCGCGGACGTGAACGCGCGGCGCTGCCTGGTGCTCGGCGCCGGCGGCTTCATCGGCACCAACCTGTGCCTGGCGCTGCAGGCCGTCGGCACCGAGGTTACCGGCTTCGGCCGCAGCGCATTGCCGCCCGCCGCATTGGCCGGGATGCGCTGGGCCTGCGGCACGCTCGAGCTGGCGGACGGGCTGGACCGGCTGATCCAGGGCCACGACCTCGTCTTCGACCTGATCGGCGCCGGCCTGCCGAACAGCTCGAACGAGAACCCGGCGCAGATCGTCGCCGACGCGGTGCCGGCCAAGGTCCGCCTGCTGGAGGCCTGTCGGCGCCAGGGCGTGCGCCGGCTGCTGTTCGCCTCCTCCGGCGGCACCGTCTACGGCGTCACCGGCTCCGACCCGGTGCGCGAGGACGCGCCGACCGAACCGATCTCCGCCTACGGCATCGGCAAGCTGGTGGTGGAGAAGTACCTCTCGCTGTACCGCCACCTATACGGCCTAGACAGCCGCACGCTGCGCATCGCCAACGCCTACGGGCCGCACCAGGATGCCCGTCGCGGCCAGGGCCTGGTGGCGGCGATCCTGCGCCGGCTGCTCGCCGGCGAGCCGGTCGAGATCTGGGGCAGCGGCGACGTGGTGCGCGACTACATCCATATCGACGACGTCGTCGCGGCGATGCTGGCACTGGTCGACCATGACGGCCCCGGCCGCGTGTTCAATGTCGGCAGCGGCATCGGCCGCAGCGTGGCCGCGGTGCTGGACGATGCCGCCCGCATCACCGAGCGTACGCCGCTGCTGCTGCGCCGGGACGGCCGCGTCGCCGACGTGCCGGTCAACATCCTCGACAGCACGCGCCTGCGCCTGGAGACCGGCTGGAGGCCGCAGGTCGACTGGGCGCGCGGCCTGCGCGACACGGCCGCCTGGATTGCGCAAAGCAGAGTCGAGGGGTCTGGGGCCTGAGGCCCCAGCGGGTCCAGGGCGGCGCCCTGGCTCTCCCCTTTCACAAAATTGTGTGACGAAGAGGTCGTCGCGTAATCGCCCAGGATGTGCAGTTCTATGCGTGCCACCGGAAAGGCACGATTTATGAACGTAGAATTAACCACCGGACCCGCGCAGGTGATTCGGGACGATGCGCATGCGATCGCCACGGCCCTCGACCTGGCGCCGCGCCTCGCCGAGGCGGCCGTCGCCCGCGACCAGAACCGCATCCTGCCGCGCACCGAGGTGGCGCTGTTCTCCGCAAGCGGGCTGTGGGGCATCACCGTGCCGCGCGCCTATGGCGGCGCCGAGGTCTCCTTCGTCACCCTCGCCAAGGTGATCTCGATCATCTCCGCGGCGGATCCCTCGATCGGGCAGATCCCGCAGAACCATCTCGGCGTCGTCGAGGCGCTGCGCTTCACCGCCAGCGAGGAGCAGAAGCGGCGCTTCTTCGCCGGCGTGCTGCAGGGGCGCCGCTTCGGCAACGCCTTTTCCGAGGCCGGCAGCAAGACCGCCGGCACCTTCGACACGAAACTGGTGCGCGACGGCGACGGCTTCCGCGTCACCGGCGACAAGTTCTACGCCACCGGCGCGCTGTTCGCGGACATCATCCCGATCGCCGCCACCGGCGAGGACGGCAAGATCTACCTGGTGTTCGCCGACCCGACCGCCCCCGGCCTGACCATCACCGACGACTGGTCCGGCTTCGGCCAGCGCACCACGGCGAGCGGCAGCGTCTCGCTCCGCGACGTGTTCATCGACGCGCGCGACGTGGTGCCGGCGCATCTCGGCTACGATCTGCCGTCGGCCAACGGGCCGGTGTCGCAGATCATCCAGGCGGCGGTCGATCTCGGCATCGCCCAGGCGGCGATCGACGACACCATACGCTTCGTGCGCACGCTCAGCCGTCCCTGGATCGATAGCGGCCAGGAGCATGCCTGGCAGGACCCCTACACCATCGCCGCGGTCGGCGACCTGATGCTGCGCCTGCATGCCGCCGAGGCGGTGCTGGAGCTGGCCGGCCGCGCGGTCGACCGCGCCATCGCCGAGGCCGACGAGCAGACCGTCGGCGCCGCCTCGCTCAAGGTCGCCGAGGCCAAGGTGCTGACCACGGAGATCGCGCTGCTCGCCGCCAACAAGCTACACGAGCTCGCCGGCACGCGCTCCAGCCTGCTGCAGCACGGGCTCGACCGGCACTGGCGCAACGCCCGCACCCATACGCTGCACGATCCGGTGCGCTGGAAGTACGCGATCATCGGCAACCACGCGCTGAACGGCGAGCTGCCTCCCCGGCACGCCTGGGTCTGACGCATGACGCGGGAGATCCTGTTCAACGCGTTCGACATGAACTGCGTCGTGCACCAGTCGCCCGGGCTGTGGCGGCATCCGCGCGATCGCGCCGACCGCTATGTCGACCTCGCCTACTGGACCGAGCTCGCCCGCATCCTCGAGCGCGGCCGCTTCGACGCGCTGTTCCTCGCCGACGTGCTGGGCGTCTACGACGTCTATGGCGGCAACACCGACACGGCGCTGCGCGAGGCGACGCAGGTGCCGCTGGGCGACCCGCTGCTGACGGTCCCGGCGATGGCGGCGGTGACCGAGCATCTGGGCTTCGGCGTCACCTGCACGCTGTCCTACGAGCCGCCCTTCACCTTCGCGCGGCGCATGTCGACGCTGGATCACCTGACGCGCGGCCGCATCGGCTGGAACGTGGTGACCGGCTACCTCGACAGTGCCGCGCGCGGCGTCTCCGGGGCGTCGGCGCAGGCCGGGCACGACACCCGCTACCAGATCGCGGGCGAGTACATGGAGCTGGTCTACAAGCTCTGGGAAGGCAGCTGGGAGGACGGCGCGGTGCTGCGCGACCGCGAACGCGGCGTGTTCACCGACCCGTCGCGCGTGCACCGGATCCGCCACGAGGGCGAGTTCTTCAAGCTGGACGCGATCCATCTCAGCGAGCCGTCGCCGCAGCGCACGCCGGTGCTGTTCCAGGCCGGCACCTCCGCCAAGGGCCGCGACTTCGCCGCCCGCCACGCCGAGTGCGTGTTCATGGCGGCCCCCACCCGCCACGTCGCCGCCGGCTACGTCGCCGACATCCGCCGGCGCGCGGCCGAGCTCGGGCGCGACGCCAAGGCGATACGCATCTTCAACCTCACCACCGCCATCGTCGGCCGCACCGAGGCGGAGGCGCGCGAGAAGCATGCCGAGTATCGCCGCTACGTCAGCCATGCCGGCGCGCTGGCGCTGATCTCCGGCTGGACCGGCATCGATTTCTCCGCCTACGACCTCGACGAGCCGGTCCGCTACATACGCAACGAGGCGGTGCATTCGGCGGTCGAGTCGTTCACCACCGCCGATCCGTCGCGGACCTGGACGGTGCGCGAGGTCGCCGAGCATGTCGGCATCGGCGGCTTCGGGCCGCTGCTGGTCGGCTCGGCCGCACAGGTGGCCGACGAGATGGAGGAATGGGTGCGGCAGACCGGCATCGACGGCTTCAACCTCGCCTACGTGGTGACGCCGGAGAGCTTCGCCGACATCGCCGACCTGCTGGTGCCGGAGCTGCAGCGGCGCGGCCGCTACAAGACCGAGTATCGCCCCGGCACGCTGCGCGAGAAGCTGTTCCCCGGCGCCGGGCCGCGCCTGCCGGCGCGCCATCCCGCCGCCGCCTCCCGGCGAGGTGCCCGATGAGTGCTTACCGCATCCGCGACGACGCCGAGGCGCTCGCCACCGCGCATCGCCTGGCGGAGGCGTTCGCGCCGGGCGCCGCCGAGCGCGACCGCGAGCGCCGGCTGCCGCGCGAGGAGATCGAGCGCTTCTCGGAAAGCGGCCTGTGGGCGATCAGCGTGCCGCGCGAGCATGGCGGCGCCGGGGTCTCGGCGGCGACGCTGGCCGAGGTCACCGCGATCGTCGCCGCCGCGGACGGCAGCATCGGCCAGATCCCGCAGAACCATTTCTTCGTCGTCGAGGCGATCCGGCTGACCGCGACCGAGGCGCAGAAGCGGGTCTGGTTCGATCGCGTGCTGGACGGGGCGCGTTTCGGCAACGCGCTGAGCGAGGTCGGCACCCGCACGGTGCACGACTACCGCACCGTGCTGCGCGACGAGGGCGACGGGCTCGTGCTCGACGGCCGCAAGTTCTACTCGACCGGCGCGCTGTTCGCGCACTGGGTCGCCGCGGTCGCCCGCGACGCCGACGACCGGCTCGTGTTCGCCTTCGTCGCGCCCGACGCGCCGGGGGTGACGCTGGTGGATGACTGGTCCGGCTTCGGCCAGCGCACCACCGGCAGCGGCAGCACGATCTTCGAGCGGGTGGCGGTCGATCCGGCCAACGTGATCCCCTACCAGGACGCCTTCGACCGTCCCACCGCGATGGGTCCGTTCGCGCAGATCATCCACGCCGCCATCGATATCGGCATCGGCCGCGCCGCACTCGCCGACACCATCGACTTCGTGCGCCGCCACTCCAGGCCCTGGATCGATAGCGGCCGCGAGCGCGCCAGCGAGGATCCCTACACCATCGCCGCCATCGGCGAGCTGACCCTGCGGCAGAACGCGGCGACGGCGCTGCTCGCCCGCGCCGGCGCCGCCGTCGACGCGGCGACGCGGGCGCCGGACGAGGACAGCGTCGCCCGCGCCTCGGTGGCGGGCGCCGAGGCGCGCGCCTGGGGCACCGACGCGGCGCTGGCCTGCGCCAACAAGCTGCACGAGCTCGCCGGCACCCGCTCGGCGCTCGCCGCACACAATCTCGACCGGCACTGGCG
>CAXUCM010000205.1:0-6782 GCA_964249315.1 uncultured Acetobacteraceae bacterium
GCTCTGCCCTGGACCCGCTCAAGGCTCAGCCTTGAGAATCCATCTGCTCTCGAAGAGGTTTCCAGAGCCCAGCCTTGTCCGGTGGTGTTACTTATCCGGCTGCGGAGCGGCCTGTCCGATCGCGCCGCAGAAATCGGCGACGGTGGACACCCAGCCGAAGAAGGTCTCGATGTTGTAGAGGGCGGCTGCCTGCGCGAACTCGGGACCGGCCTGATGCGTGGCGTCGTGCAGGACGATGCCGAAATACTCCAGGTGGAACGCATCGCGCAGCGAGGACTCCACGCAGACATTCGTCGCGATCCCGGTGAAGACGATGTTGCGGATGCCGCGTGCGCGCAGCAGGCTGTCGATGTTGGTGTTGAAGAAGCCGCTGTAGCGGGTCTTCGGCACCACCAGGTCGCCCGGCTGCGGCGCCAGCGCGTCGACGAGCTGGTAGTCCCAGCCGCCCTTGGCGAGCAGCTTGCCCTGCAGCGCCGGCTGCTTGCGCATGGTCTTCAGCGCGTTGGATTTATGCCAGTTCGGCGAGCCCGGGCCGCCCGCCTCGGTGTATTCGGCGTCCCAGCCGTTCTGGAAGAAGATCACCGGGATGCCGGCCCCGCGCGCCGCCTGCGCCGCCAGTACCACCTTGTCGATCGCGCTCGCCGCGCCGCTGATATCGAAGCCGGCAAGGTCGAGATAGCCGCCGGGGGAGGCGTAGGCGTTCTGCATGTCGACCACGATCATCGCGGTCTCGGCGACATCCAGTCGCAGCGGTTCGGGTCGCGCCGGCAGGATAACGGCGGACCCGCCGGCGGCGGCGCGGTAGCCAGGAACGGTCTCGCTGTGATCCATCAGGGCGTCTCCGTCGAGGCCGCAGCGACGTGCCGCCGGCTCTGCATGCGTGGCTGGATATGCGCGCCGAACGCGGCGATGCCCGCGACGAAATGATCGAAGGTCAGCAGCACACCGCCGGTTCCCGGCACCGCGGCGACGGCATCGAGCAGGGCTGCGACCTTGCCGTAGGAGCCGACCAGGGTTCCCATGTTGATGTTCACCGCCGAGGCGGCGTCGGCCATCTGCCGGACGTTGGTGTCCGCGCCGGAACGGGTATCGGCCGCACCCTGCAAGGTCAGCCAGTCCAGCGCCTCCCGGTCGGCGCCCGCCTTGTAGTGCTCCCACCGCGCCTCGGCGGCCGCGTCGGTAGCGTCGGCGATGATCATGAACAGCACGAAGCAGGAGACGTCGCGGCCCGTCTGCGCGAGCGCGGCGCGCAGCCGGACGTTGATCGGCGCGAAGGCGTCCGGCGTGTTGATGCCCTTGCCGAAGCAGAAATTGTAGTCGGCATGGCGCGCGGTAAAGGCGAGCCCGGCATCGCTCTGCCCGGCGCAGATGATCCGCAGCGGCACCGACGGACGCGGGCTGAGCCGGCAGTCGCGCATGTGGAAGAACTCGCCGTCGCGATCGCAGACGCCGGTGTCGCACAGATCGCGCAGCACCTGGACGTACTCGGCGAGGTAGTCGTAGCGCCGGGAGAAATGGCTGTCCCCGGGCCACAGGCCCATCTGGTCGTATTCCGGCCGTTGCCAGCCGGTGATGACGTTCAGCCCAAAACGGCCCGGCGCGATCGAATCGATGGTGGCCGCCATGCGCGCGACGATGGCGGGCGGCATCACCAGCGTGGCCGCGGTGGCGAACAGCCGAATGCGCCGGGTGACCGCCGCGAGACCCGCCATCAGCGTGAAGGATTCGAGGTTGTGATCCCAGAACTCGGTCCTGCCGCCGAAGCCGCGCAGCTTGATCATGGAAAGCGCGAACTCGAAGCCGCAGGCTTCGGCAGTCTGCACGACGTCGCGGTTGAGGGCGAAGCTGGGCTTGTACTGCGGGGCGTTCTCCGAAATCAGCCAGCCATTATTGCCGATCGGTATGAAGACGCCGACTTCCATACGCCTGCCTCGTGGATGCCTGCGCATGATCTTGCACGGATGCTTGAGCAGGGAGCAAGGCCAGGGCGCTGCCCTGGATCCGCTCAGGGCGAAGCCTTGAAGTTGGGGCTCCGCCCCATCGATCCGCTTCGCGGCTCGATCGCCGAAGGCTCGCCTTCGGAAACCTCTCTGAAAGCAGATGGATTCTCAAGGCTGAGCCTTGAGCGGGTCCAGGGCGGAGCCCTGGCGTTTCATCGTATCGGCGTCGATGAGGCCGCCGGCCTCGTCCAGGGCGCGGAGGTGATGGCCGGTATCACCGAAGAGGCTCTCGATTGCCGTCAGGCGCTTGAAGTAGTGGCCGGCCTTGTACTCCCATGTCATGGCGATGCCGCCATGGAGCTGGATGGCCTCCTGGCCGAGCGAACGGGCGGCCTTGTTGATGGCGACCTTGGACGCGGAGAGGGCGGCGCGGCGTTCCACGGGGTCGGGCGTCTCGGCCATCATCGCGGCATACATCGCCATCGAGCGGGCCTCCTCGAGATTGACGAGCATGTCGGCCGCACGGTGCTGCAGCGCCTGGAAGCTCGCGATCGGGATGCCGAACTGCTTGCGCTGCTTGAGGTAGTCGACCGTCGTCTCGTGCAGGACGGACATGGCGCCGACGGCCTCGGCGCACAGGGCGGCGAGGGCGAGGTCCACCACACGCTCCATGATCGGCAAGGCCCGGCCGGGTTCGCCGACAAGCCGGTCGTTCGCGACACGGACGTTCTCGAAGCGGATGTGAGCGGCGCGCAGCCCGTCCTGGGTGGCGTGGCCGTGTCGTTGCACGCCGTCCTGAGCGGAGTCGACGAGGAACAGGGCAAGTCCATCGCGATCGCGGCGGCCGCCGGAGAGGCGGGCGCTGACGACGAGCAGGTCGGCGCCGTCGCCGCCGAGAACCAGGTCCTTGGCGCCGTCGAGGATCCAGCCCTCCGGCTCGGCGCGGGCGGTCGTCGCGACGTCGTGCAGGTCGTAGCGCGATTGCCGCTCCGCCTGGGCGAAGGCGAGGCGGCGGCTGCCGTCGATGATGGACGGGACATGCGCCCGGCGTTGGGCGTCGCTGCCGGCGAGGCGGAGGATGCCGCCGCCGAGCAGGACCGTCGGCAGGTAGGGCTCCAGCGCCAGGGCGCGGCCGAACGCCTCCATCACGAGCATGGTCTCGACCGGGCCGCCCCCGAAGCCGCCATCCGCCTCGGCGAAGGGAAGACCGAGCAGTCCCAGCTCCGCGTAGCGCTGCCAGAGCGCGCGGCTGAACCCGTCCGGCTCGGCCGCATAGGCGCGACGTTTGCCGAAATCGTCGTAGGCATCGCCGAGCATGCGGTCGACGCTGTCGCGGAGCAGGCGCTGATCGTCGGAGACGTTGAAGTCCATGTGTGCCCGATATGGCTGAAGGGTTTGCTCGAGCCCGGGTCAGAGCCCGAGGAATGCCTTGGCGATGATGTTGCGCTGGATCTCGTTGGAGCCGCCGTAGATGGAGACCTTGCGGTTGTTGAAGTAGCTGCCGGCCAGCTTGCGCGCCCAGCCCGGACCCAGGTCGGGAGCGTTGCTGCCCTCGTCGGCTTCGTCCCGGACCGGCCAGGCATGCGGCCCGGCGATGTCCTTGAGCAGCTCCGTGGTCTCCTGCTGCAGCTCGGAGCCGCGGATCTTCAGGATCGAGGAGTTCGGGTCCGGGCGATTGTCGCCGTCGCGGGCGCGGGCGACGACGCGGAGCTGGGTGATCTCGAGCGCCTTGGCGCGTACCTCGAGCGCGGCGACGCGGTGGCGGAAGGTCAGGTCGTCCCAGAGCGTGCCGTCGCCGGCCGGCGTCTCGCGAGCCAGGCGCTTGGCGCGCGCGATGCGTTCCTTGCAGACGCCGACGCGGGCGATCGAGGTGCGCTCGTGGCCGAGCAGATACTTCGCGTAGTCCCAGCCGTGATTCTCCTCGCCGACCAGGTTCTCGGCGGGGACGCGGACGTCGTCGAAGAAGATCTCGTTGACCTCGTGGGCGCCGTCGATGGTGATCGTCGGGCGGAGGGTGATGCCGGGCGTCGTCATGTCGATGAGCAGGAAGGAGATGCCGCGCTGCTTCTTGGCCTCGCGGTCGGTGCGGACCAGGCAGAAGATCCAGTCGGCGAACTGGCCGAGCGTGGTCCAGGCTTTCTGGCCGTTGACGACGTAGCTGTCGCCGTCGCGGTCGGCGCGGGTGCGCAGGGATGCGAGATCCGAACCGGCGTCCGGCTCGGAGAAGCCCTGGCACCACCAGATGTCGAGATTGGCGGTGGCGGGCAGGAAGCGGCGCTTCTGTTCCTCGTTGCCGAACGTGGCGATGACCGGGCCGACCATGTGGACGTTGAACTGCAGCGGCGAGGGAACGCTTGCCCGCTGCATCTCCTCGGTCAGGATGTAGCGCTGCACCGGGGTGAGGTCGTTGCCGCCCCATTCGCGCGGCCAGTGCGGCACCGCCCAGCCGCGGGCGTTGAGGATGCGCTGGACGGTAACGAGGTCGGACTTCGAGAGGTGCTCGCCTTCGCCGGACTTCCTGCGGATGTCGGCCGGGATCTCCTCGCGGAAGAAGCAGCGGACCTCGTCGCGAAAGGCGATCTCGGCCGAGGTGAAGCTCAGGTCCATGATGTCATCCTAAGGGTCGAGCAGGTTGTGATGCGGAGCGACGGAAGGCGAGCGTGCCGTCCCTGAGACGGCCGAAACGGATCAGCGGCATGTCGAGAAGGTAGTTCTGGTGGAGCTTCCAGGGCGCGCGGTCGCCGTATTTCGGCAGGATCGAGGAGGCGCGCTGGACGTAGCCCGAGGTGAGATTCAGGAAGGGTTCGGGCTTGACCGACGGATCGGATCTCGCAACGACCAGATCGTAGCGACGCCGGCGCATGAAGTTGATCATGCGGCAGGCGAACGACGCGACCAGGTCCGCCTTCAGCGTCCAGGACGCCATGCTGTAGCCGACGAAGAAGATGAAGTTTGGCACGTCGCCGATCATCATGCCCTTGTAGGCCAGGCGCCGGCTGAAATCGACCGTCTCGCCGTCGACCGTGACCGTCATGCCGCCCATCGCCACCATCTTCAAGCCGGTGGCGCTGACGATGATGTCGGCCTCGATCTGCTTGCCGGAGACGAGCTTGATCCCGGTCTCGGTGAAGCGCTCGATATGGTCGGTCTCGACGGAGGCGCGACCGTCGCGGAGCGCCTCGAACAGGTCGGAGTCCGGCACCAGGCAGATCCGCTGGTCCCAGGGGTTGTAGGTCGGGGTGAAATGCCTGGCGACGTCGAAGTCCGGGCCGAGCTCCTTGCGGATCATGTCGATCAGCTGGCGCTTGAAGTCGGCGGCCTTGGCGCGCGCCAGCTTGTAGTAGAACACCTCCTGCGAGATGTTCCTGATCCGGGCCAGGCGGCTGGCCAGGGCGCGCGGCAGCGTGCGGCGCAGCAGCTCGCTGACCCTGTCTCTGCTCGGCCGGGAGAAGATGTAGCTCGGCGAGCGCTGCAGCATGACGACGTGGCCGGCGGTCCTGGCCATGGCGGGGACCAGGGTGACGGCGGTGGCGCCGCTGCCGATGACCACGACGCGCTTGCCGGCATAGTCCAGGGAGGCAGGCCAGAATTGCGGATGGATGAGCTGGCCGCGGAACGTCTCGGCGCCGGCGAACGCCGGCGCGTGGCCTTCGGCGTAGCTGTAATAGCCGCTGCACATCAGCAGCATGTCGCAGGTCAGGCGGACGCGCGCTCCGTCCACCTCGACGTCCAATGTCCACCGCGCCTGCTTGGTCGAGAACGACGCCGCCCGTACCTGGTGCCGCAGGCGGATATGCCGGTCGATCCGGTACTCGCTGGCGGTCTCGCGGATGTAGTTCAGGATCTCGCTTCCCGGCGCAATCGAGAGCTGGTGTCGCCACGGACGGAACTTGTAGCCGAGCGCGTGCATCTCGGAGTCGGAGCGGACGCCGGGATAGCGGAACAGGTCCCAGGTGCCGCCGGTCGTCTGGCGGCTCTCCAGGATCGCGAGCCGTTTGCCGCGGGACTGCTGGACCAGACGGCACGCGGCGCCGATCCCGGAGAGGCCGGCGCCGACGATGATGACGTCCAGATGCGCGCTCGCCTGCTCCGGCTTCGTGCCCGGTGCGATCCTCGCGTCAACGGCTCCGTCGGGCATGGCGCTTCCCTTCGCTGTTGCCGCGGGATCGCGGTGGGTCGGCCGTCACGCCGCTCGCGGCCCGATCGCGCCTTCGACGATCGCGGCCGCCTTCGCGTAGGGCGAGAAGAAGGCGTCGATATGGTCGCCGGTCCCGCGTATCACCACACCGCGCGGGTTGGAGAATTCCTGGAAGCCGGCGATGCCGTGATGGCGTCCCATGCCGCTCGTGCCGACGCCGCCGAAGCCGAGCGACGGCAGGGCACCCCTGCACGGCGCAGGTGTTGACCGCGGCACCTCCGGAGACCGTGCGGTCGATCACCCCCTGCGTCAGCACCGCATCCTCGCCGAACACGTAGAGGCCGAGCGGACGCTCGCCCGCGTTGATCGCGGCGATCACCTGGTCGAGATCGTCGTAGGGAATTACGGGAAGGATCGGGCCGAAGATCTCTTCCCGCATGAGGCGCAGGTCGGGATCGGGATCGACGACCAGAGACATCGGCATCCGTCGCGTCGCCCGGTCGGGCGTCGCGTCGGCCTCGAGCGTGACCACGCGGCCGTGCCGGGCGGACGCGTCCCCGAGCATGCCGGTCAGGCGGTCGAGATGGCGCAGCGAGATGATGCCCGTGCATTCCGCGCTGCGCGAATAGTCGGGCGCCGCCTGCTGCATGAAGCCGCGCGCGAGCGCGACGAACCGATCGACCTCGTCGCGCGGAACGTAGCAA
>CAXUCM010000206.1:0-6777 GCA_964249315.1 uncultured Acetobacteraceae bacterium
TTCGGATGATCGTGCTCGACACCAACGTCGTCTCGGAGCCGATGAAGCCGCGCGGCGATGCCGCCGTCACCGCCTGGCTCGATCGTCAGGTTGCAGACACGCTCTATCTGACTTCGACCAGCCTGTCGGAGCTTCTCGTCGGCATCGAAGCCCTGCCGCCCGGAAGACGACGACACGGCCTTGCCGAGGCGCTGGAAGACCTTCTCGCCACGCTGTTCGGTCCGCGGGTGCTCGCCTTCGATCGACAGGCGGCTACAGCCTATGCCGGGGTCGTCACTCGTGCGCGCGCCGCAGGACACGTCATCTCGGTCGGAGGCGGCCAGCTCGCCGCGATCGCGCGCGTGCAGGGGTTCGCGGTGGCGACCCGGGATACGATCCCTCTCGCCGCGGCCGGAATCACGACCATCAACCCGTGGCAGGCCTGAACTCCGGCGCTCGATGGCCAGGATGAGCGACGTCCTGCAGCTGCGTCGAGCCGGCGCTGCGGATGCCGCCGCGGTTCGAGCCCTGACCCGGGAAGCCTACGCCAGATGGGTGCCGCTGCTCGGTCGCGAACCTCAGCCCATGTCCACGGATTTTGCTGAAGCCATCCGAAACCACCAGATCGATCTCGCCTATCTCGGTGCCGAGTTGGCCGGCCTGATCGAGCGGCTCGGCTATGAAGTCGATGGTGAAACTGCCTTCGGTGCCGGAACCCGGGTCCATATGAGCAAGCCCGTCATGCCTGGCGTTCAATCGACGGATTCTCAAGGCTGAGCCTTGAGCGGGTCCAGGGCAGAGCCCTGGCCTTCCTCGATCAAGATCAGACCGCATGCGGGGCCCTGCCAACGCTCGTGGCGAACGAAGTGGGGGGACGTCCGATCAGACGGCTCAGATCGTGGCTGTCGTCGAACAGGGCGCCCTCGGCCGCCTCGACGACGTTGCGATGCTGGCGCACCCGGCCTTACCCAGGTGCAGAAAGAGACGAACGGCAGGCTTTCGATCCCAGCCAGGGTGCTCCGGAGCGAAGCCGGGTCGGCAGGTATTTCCGACCAAGCCGCCCAAGGTCCGGTACAGCCTGTCGCCGCTCGGCCGGTCCGGTGCTGGAACCCTTGGCCGGGCTGGTGGGTTGGGCAGAGGATCATTTCGCCTCGATCCGCGAAGCCCGCATGCGGTTCGACCTGGCGAAGGAGCAAACGGATTCTCGAGGCTGAGCCACGAAGATCCATTCCAGTTTCGAAGAGGCTTCCAAAGGCGAGCCCTCGGCGGGATCGAGCCGCGAAGCGGATCGATGGGCGGAGCCCCAACCTCGATCTGCGGGCATGGACTGGCCCGCACGTCGCGAGTGCGACCCCCGAGAGCATGGATGTCACGGATCCCGCTTATCGCCGTCGAGGACATGACCGCAGAGCAGCTTGCCCGGTACGAGCGGTTCCCCTCGAACCTGTCCCGCTCCCTTCTACTGGCCGACGCGCGTCTCGCCGCGTGCCTGCCGGCGACGGCGAACGCCCTGCGCGCCTCCGCGCTGGATCCGAAACTGCGGGAGGCGGCGATCCTGCGCGTCGCGGCGCTCAGTGGCAGCGCCTACGAACGCATGCAGCATCTCGAACAAGCGAAAAAGGCCGGCTGGACGTCCGAAGAGATCTCCAGGATCGAGGCCGGCGATACGGCCCTGCCGGAAGACATCCGTCTCGTGATCCGCTTCGTCGACGAATGCGTGAAATCCGTGAAGGTGTCGGATGAGACCTTCGCGATGATGAGGGATGCCGTGTCAGTGCGCGATCTGGCGACGCTGATCCTGCTCGTGGGTCACTACATGACGGTCGCGCGTCTGCTCGAGACGCTCGAGGTCGAGCTCGACCCGGCGCCGGACGCCTGGACGTCGGAGCATTGAGCCGCGACGCGATTGGACCCATGCCGGGACGACCTGTCGACGCGTTCAAGGAAGGAATGCCTGCAGTGCACGAGGAAAACGCTTCGAGGCCCAACGTGAACATGGTCCGCACGGGACCGAGGGGTGGACCACCGGTCGTCCTGGTCCACCCCGTGGGACTGGACCTGACCTATTGGGGCGAACAGATCGAGGTCCTGCGGCACGACCATGACGTCATCGCGTTCGACCTGCCGGGCCACGGCAGTTCGGCGGGCCGTCCGGAGGACTGGACCTTGGAGCAGGCGGCCGCACTCCTGGGCGACGTGGTGTCAGCAGCGGGGGGTGCACCGGCGCACATCGTCGGCCTGTCGGTCGGCGGCATGATCGCACAAGCATGCGCCCTGGCTCGCCCTGATCTCGTGCGATCGCTCATCTTGATCGACACCGCCGCGACGTTTCCCGAACCGGCCCGCGCCGGCATGCGCGAACGCGCCGCGACGGCTCGGACCGGCGGCATGCGAGCCGTTCTCGGCTCGACACTGGATCGATGGTTCACGCCGGAGACGAGAACGCAGCGTCCCGACCTCATCGACCGGTGACGAAGACGCTTCTCGCGGACGACGTCGCCATCCACGCCGCGATGTGGGACATGATGGCCGGACTTGACCTCGTCGATGCGCTTCATCGGATAACCCAACCGACCCTCGTCCTGGTCGGCGAACATGACCCGAGCTCGCCGCCGGCCGCCGCAAGGATCCTCGCCGAGCACATCACGGCATCGCGGATGCACGTGATCCCGTCGGCCTCGCACATGAGCCCGCTCAAAAGGCCGCACATCGTCAACGAATACATCTCACGGTTCGTTGCGACGATTTAGGTAAGATCGGGGCTCCGCCCTATCGATCCGCTTCGCGGCTCGATCGCCAAAGGCTTCGCCTTCGGAAACCTCTTAGTGATGGATTCTCAAGGCTAAGCCTTGAGCGAGTCCAGGGCGGAGCCCTGGCCTTGACGGCCCGCTCAGCTCGCCAGCCGGAACAGCATCAGCGAACGCCCGGTGACGTCGCAGCTATTACCGATGCCGTAGGCGCGACCGGAGGTCATCGCCGGCCGGTTGGTGTCGAGCAGCAACTGCCAGTGCATGCCGCCGCTGCAGGGCGGCAGGATGAACTCCAGCACGTCGTGGAAGCCGTTCAGGATCATCAGCAGGGTGGCATCGGTGCCGGGCCGGCGGATCCCGCTGACCTTGGCGCGGCCGTCCATCAGCATGCCGAAGCAGCGCGTGCTGGTATCCTGCCAGTCCTCCTGCTGCATCTCCTCGCCGGTGCAGTTGATCCAGGTGACGTCGCGCACCTCGAGATCCTCGTCCCAGTCCCCGGTCATGAAGCGCTGGCGGCGCAGGATCGCGTATTCCTGACGCAGCTGGATCAGCCGCCGGGTGAAGTGGAACATCGTCTGGTGGTCCTTCGGACGGCTCCAGTCGATCCAGGAGATCTCGTTGTCCTGGCAATAGGCGTTGTTGTTGCCCTGCTGGGTGCGGGCGAACTCGTCGCCGGCGAGGATCATCGGCGTGCCCTGGCTCATCAGCAGCGTCGCCATCATGTTGCGCATCTGCCGCTCGCGCAGCGCGAGGATCGCGGCATCGTCCGTCTCGCCCTCGGCGCCGCAGTTCCATGAGCCGTTGTTGCTGGTGCCGTCACGGTTGTTCTCGCCGTTGGCCTCGTTGTGCTTGTCGTTGTAGGCGGTGAGGTCGTGCAGGGTGAAGCCGTCATGGGCGGTGACGAAGTTGACGCTCGACCAGGGCCGGCGGCCGCGCCGGTTGAACTTGTCGGCCGATGCGCACAGGCGCTGGGCCAGCTCGGCGGCCGAGGACTCGCTCTTCCAGAACGCGCGCACGGTGTCGCGGTAGCGGTCGTTCCACTCCGCCCAGCCGGGCGGAAAGCCGCCGACCTGGTAGCCGCCGGGTCCGCAATCCCAGGGCTCGGCGATCAGCTTGACGTCCGACAAGATCGGGTCCTGGCGGCAGGAATCCAGGAAGCCGCCGCCCTCGTCGAAGCCGTAGCTCTCGCGGCCGAGGATGGTGGCGAGATCGAAACGGAAGCCGTCCACGTGCATCTCGGTCACCCAGTAGCGCAGGCTGTCGGTGACCATCTGCAGCACGCGCGGGTGGCTCAGGTTGAGCGTGTTGCCGGTGCCGGTATCGTTGATGTAGTAGCGCTCCTGGCCCGGGATCAGCCGGTAGTACGAGGCGTTGTCGATCCCCTTGAACGACAGCGTCGAGCCGAGCTCGTTGCCCTCGGCGGTATGGTTGTAGACCACGTCGAGGATGACCTCGATGCCGGCATCGTGCAGGCGTGCGACCATGGTCTTGAACTCGGAGACGGTGCTGCCGTTGCCAGTGGCGTAGCGCTCGTCGGGGGCGAAGAAACCGATCGAGTTGTAGCCCCAGTAGTTGGTCAGCCCGTGCTTGGCGAGGTGGTCCTCGTCGGCGAAGAAGTGCACCGGCAGCAGCTCGACCGAGGTGACGCCGAGATCCTTGATGTGGGCCATCACCTCGTCCGTCGCGAGGCCGGCGAAGGTGCCGCCGAGCCCGAACGGCAGGTCCGGATGGCGGATGGTGTAGCCGCGCACGTGCGCCTCGTAGAAGATCGTCCGCTCCCACGGCACGCACGGGCGCCGGTCGCGGCCCCAGGTGAAGGCCGGGTCGATGACGCGGCATTTCGGCATGAAGCGGGCGCTGTCGCGCGCATCGAAGGAGAGGTCGCCGTCGGGATGGCCGATCTCGTAGCTGAAGATCTCCGGCGCATGACGGACCTGGCCGACATGGGCGCGGGCATACGGGTCGAGCAGCAGCTTGTTCGGGTTGAAGCGGTGCCCGGCCTCCGGCGCGTAGGGTCCGTGCACGCGGTAGCCGTAGATGGTGCCGGGACGGGCGTCGGGCAGGTAGCCGTGCCAGACCTCGTCGGTATATTCGGGCAGCTCGATGCGGTCGAGCTCGTTGCCGCCGGACGGATCGAACAGGCACAGCTCAACCTTGGTCGCATGCGCCGAGAACAGCGCGAAATTGACCCCGAGCCCGTCCCAGGTGGCGCCCAGCGGATGCGGCAGGCCCTCGGTCAGCCTCGAGGTCCGGTGTCGGCGTATCACAAGAGCGTCTCCTGGTTGGCGAATGCCGGTCGCTTGCGCCTGGCCGACTGTCTCTAGACCTATTCTTCCTCAGTCGAACAGCAGCCGGCGCAGGATGCCCGGAGCGAGCAGCGAGAGCGGATTGACCGAGACCGCCGGCTTGTCAACCGTTCCGGTGATGCGCAGCGTCAGCGCCAGCAGGCCGCCGCCGTTCTCCGGACTGAACACCCGGCCGATGCCCGGCAGCCGTCCCGGCAGGGCGTTGAGCAGGTAGGATGGCACCAGGGTGCCGCGCAGGTCGAGCCGATCCTGGTCGAGGTCGATCGTCCCGCGCAGCGTGGCGCCGAGCGCGTCGTTGGAGGCGCGCGCACCGTCGAGGCGCAACTGGCCGCCCTGCAGGCTGAACGGGATCTCGAAGCGGGTAACCGTCAGCTCCCGGCTCGGCGTACCGCGCAGGAAGCCGTAGACCGACAAATCGCGCGCGAGCCGCGCCGCCAGCGGCGCGTCATGCACGGTGAACGACCGGATCCGGGCGAGCGCGGTCGTGCGCGTGCCGGCCGGATCGTCGCGCATGCGGCCGTCCAGCGTGAGCGCGCCGCCCTGGACCCGATCCGCGACGCCGAGGCAGTCGAGCAGGGCGCCGGCATCGGACGCACTGAGCTGCAGGCGCCGGTCCGACGCCGCCGGGGTGATCGAAGCCTGCACCGGCGTCGGCCCGTCGATGACCAGTCGTGCGGAGTCGATCCGCGCGCCGTGCGCCGCGGCGTCGAAGCGGACGCCGGCGAAGGACCGGTGCTGCGCAAACAGCACGCGGCGGAAGGCGAGGTGGGCCTGCCAGGCCATCCCGCCGGCAGTCGTGCCGGCGCCGCCACCAGGCGTGCCGCGGCCGGCTTCGAGATAGGGGGCGAGGTCGAGAGAGGCGCCGTGCAGCGCGATCCGCAGCGGGCTCGCGCCGCCGGGTGCTGCCAGCTCGATCCGCCCCGCACCCTGGCTGCGGCCGATCTCGAAGCGCTCGATCACCAGCGCTCCCGGCGCGCCCGGGGCGATCTCGGCATGCCCGTCCAGTCGCAGCCCGTCGCCGCTGGCATGCAGGGCGTCGATCGAGGCCAGCCGGTCGTCCTGCAGGCCGACCACCGCTTCGGCCCGCGCGACGGCGCCGACACGCTTGCGCCAGATCGGCGTGACCAGACCGGCCTGGGTCAGGTCGAGCGCGAGCGCGATGCGCGCCGCGCCGGCGCGGCGATGGGCGTAGTCCAGCTCGAGCCCGGCCGTGCCGGAGAGGCCGCGCGACAGGCGTCCGCCCGGGTCGATGCCGCCGCGTTGCAGGGCGGGGGCATCGAGACGGGCGGAGACGTGCCCCGTCTCGGTGACCTGGTCGGGGCCGCCGGCGCGGAAATCCTCGCCGTAGCGCAACGTCGCCGGCACCCCGTCGATGGCGGCGTCCCCGTGCAACTGCAGGCCTGCATTGCTCGCCTCGATGCTCAGCAGGGCGGCATCGAGCGGCCGGCCGGCGACGGCACGGCCGAGATGCCGGCCGGTCAGGGTGGCGTCGGCGCGCACCTCGATCTGATACGCCTTGACCGTGTCGGACAGCGGCACCCGCAGGCCGAGAGCCAGGCGGACCGCCCCGCGCGGGTCGGTGAACGGCAGCGGATGGGCCGAGAGCAGCCGCAGGCGCGGGTGCGCGAGCAGGGCGAGCAGGTCCGGCAGGGCGCCGGTCAGCGTCGTGTCGATGCGTCCGAGCTGCTCCCTGCCGCTCAGCCCGGTGATGCGCATGACGGTCGGGCCAGCGGTCAGGGTGC
>CAXUCM010000207.1:0-6771 GCA_964249315.1 uncultured Acetobacteraceae bacterium
TGTCGTTGCTGCTCTGCCCCATGTTGACGTCGTCGTTGGGCGCCACCGGCTCCTGACTGCCGAGCATGCCGCCGAACAGCTGGATGCAGCGGTTCGAGATCACCTCGTTGACGTTCATGTTGCTCTGCGTGCCCGAGCCGGTCTGCCAGACATAGAGCGGGTAGTGATCGTCGAGCTCGCCCGCGATGGTCTCGTCGGCCGCGCGCACGATGGCGTCCGCCTTCCACTGCGCCAGACGGCCTTCGGCCGCGTTGACCAGCGCGCAGGCCTTCTTGACGAAACCGTAGGCGTGATAAACCTCTTTCGGCATCTTGTCGCGGCCGATGGAGAAATGCTGCAGGCTGCGCTGCGTCTGCGCGCCCCAGTAGCGGTCCGCTGCCACGGCAACGTCACCCATGCTGTCGAACTCGCGTCGCTCGCCCTTCGCGTCGAGACCGATCGGCAGGTCGTGCATCTTGGGCATGGCGGCATCCTTGGTTCAAGGCCAGGGCTCTGCCCTGGACCCGCTCAAGGCTCGCCTTGAGAATCCATTTACAAGAGGTTTCCAGAGGCGAGCCTTTGGTGGGGTTTGGGGCGAAGCCCCAATCTTAACCCCTAATACTCCGCCTTGTAGAGCTTGCTTTCGACGAAGGCGCGAATGTCGGTCGGTCGCGCCACGGTGGCGAGGCCCTGGTCGAACATGAATTCCACGACCCGCACCGCGGTCGTGATCTCGGTCTCCAGGATGTTGGATTGCGAGGGATACAGCATTCCCTTCTTGCGCAGGTCCTCGCCGACCTGCTCGGCGCTCGCCTCCGCGGCCGCGATGAACACCTCGTCGGTCAGGCGGCTTGGCCTGGCGCAGTAGGTGGCAAGGCCGACGGCGGGGAAGATGTAGAAGTTGTTGGCCTGGCCCGGATGGTAGGTGTGGCCCTCGTAGACGACGTCGGCGAACTGCACGCCGGAGGCGTAGAGCACCTTGCCGTGCGACCACTCATAGGCCTGCTGCGGCAGGATCTCGCACTTGTCGGTCGGATTGCTGAGCGGGAAGATGATCGGGCGTTCGGTGATCTTGCACATGGCTTCGACGACGGCCTGCGTGAAGGTGCCGCCGGCCGTGCTGACGCCGATCAGCACCGTCGGCTTGAAGGTCTCGACGACGCGGACGAGGTCCCTGGTCGGTTCGGCCTGATGCGCGTACGGCTCCTGCCACTTGTTGAGATCCTTGCGCGACGGCTCGATCAGCCCGTTGATGTCCATCATGGTGACGCGCGCCTGGGCGTCCTTCTCCGAGAGGCCGTGATTCATCATCGCCGAGACGATCAGGCCGCCGATGCCCAATCCGGCCGAGCCTGCGCCGAGGAACAGGTAGCGCTGCTCGGCGAGCTTCTCGCCCTTGATCTGCAGCGCGGTGATCAGCCCGGCGATCGTGACCGATCCCGTGCCCTGGATGTCGTCATTGTAGCAGAGCAGCTTGTCTCGGTAGCGGTCGAGCATGCGCAGCGCGTCGGTGCCCTTCCAGTCCTCGAAATGGATGCAGCAGCCGGGGAACAAGTCCTGCGCCGCCTGGACGAACTCGTCGACGAAGCTGTCCAGGTCTGCATCCGCAGGCGGCGTCTGGCGCAGCCCGAGATAGAGCCCGTCGGCGCGGTAGGCCGCGTTCGCGGTGCCGATATCCAGCAGGATCGGCAGCATCCCGCCGGGAGGGACCGCCGCGCAGGCGGTGTAGAGCTGCAGCTTGCCGATCGGGATGCCCATGCCGTCGGTGCCGAGATCGCCGAGCCCGAGGATCCGCCCACCGGTGCTGACGCAGATCGTGTGCACGTCGCGGACCGGCCAGTTGCGCAGCACCTCCGCGACCCGGCCGCGCATGTCGATCGACACGTACATGCCTTTCGGCCGACGATAGATGTGGCCGAACTTCAGGCAGGCCTCGGCGATCGTGGGATCGTAGACGATCGGCACGAAGCGCTTCGGGTCCGACATGACGACGCGGTAGAACAGGGTCTCGTTGCGATCGCTCAGACCGGTCAGGTAGATGTAGCGCTCGAGGTCGCTCTCCTTCTGGTCAAGCTGCAGCATCGCCCGCTCGAACTGCCGGTCGAGCGTCTCGACGGCTTGCGGCAGCAGCCCTTCGAGATGGTTCGCCTTGCGCTCCGCGATGGTGAACGCAGTATCCCGGTTGAGGATCGGATTGTTCAGCAGGGCAACGCCCATCGGGGTGGTCGCGACAGCTTGATCCATCAGGGCATCTCCGGGTGAGTTTACAGGAATGTCGAAGGCAACACGCGCGTCATCCGCCTGCGGCTCCGAGCCGGCAAGGCTGCGGAACCGGTCCCTCGTGGACGGGATCTGGCAGGAAATCTGCTGGAACAGCGTCGGGTGTCGTCGGTGAAGGCGAGCCGGGCTGCTTAGTTCCACGCGACGCGTGTCATCGCCGGATTATTTTTCGGATTTCAAGTTCTACTCCAAAGAATAAGCCGACGCCAGCCCGACATGGTCAAGTGTCACGGCGATGTCTTATTCGCTGATCCGCTTTACTGCATGACGGAGTCTCAAGGACTCGCTTGAGCGGGTCCAGGGCAGAGCCCTGGCTTTTACGACATCACCGGCGCACGAGGTCGACCAGCGAGCGTATTACATCGCCGGCGACGAACAGGCGATTGCGTCGGACGATGCGAGACGAAGGCGCGGGTTCGATGATCTTCCGCTCGACCAGGGTCGCCACCGCGTCGTTGGCGCGCTTGTAGGACAGTCCGGTCGAACGCTGCACCGACAGCACGTCGAGCACCGGTCGCACCAGCAGGCCGTCGATCACCAGCCAGGCGGCTGCATCGCTGCGCAGGTGCTTCATCGCGGCCATCCAGGCGGCGCGATGCGCGAGCAACCGGTCCAGGAACGCCGAGAGGACGTGCAGCCCGGCGGCGAGATATTTGATGAACACCGAGATCCAGGCGTCCCAGTCGCCCGTGACGCACAACGCGGCGATCCTCGCCTCGTAGTCGCGCCGGTCGCGCGTCATCAAGCCGAGCATCGGTACGATCGGGTAGCCTTCCGACGTCAGGACCATCTGGGTGACGATGTTCGAGATCAGGAAGCTGCCATATTCGAAGGGCTCGATCATCTCGATCTGCCCGAAGGTGATGGCGAGACGCTGCACGAGGGGCATCGAGGGCGGATTCGAGAGGAAGTCACCCAGCATCGCCATGCAGGCTCTCGCATCGGGCGGCAAGGGGCGCAGCGTCGGCCAGACGGACGGTGCAGGCCCGTTCAGGATCACGCCGACCGGCCTGAACTCCCCGCGCCGACCCCGGACGGCCATCCCGGCCGTGAGCGACTCGTGCAGGCTCTGCAGCGTTTCCGCGGAATAGGCGATCGCAGGATCGGTCCCGATGACGGCGAGGCCCTCGACGAGAGCGTTGACATGGTTGAGCGTCGGGATCAGCCGTGGGAGCAGCGGTGCCGGTCCACTGAACGCGCCGAGAAGGTCGATGAGGTCGAGCTCGCTGCCGTTGGTCCGCTCGGCGAAGAGGATGTCGGCCTTCTGCACCAGCGCGCCGGCCTCATCCAGATAGGGCTGTGCCGCGAGGCGTGCACGCAGGACGGCCAGATCGACGACCGCCTGCTCGAGCTCCGCCGCCTGCTGCGGTATATGCAACGCCCGCGGCGGCGGCGCGAGGTCGCGATAAGGGCGGTCCCAAAGAACATCGTCGGGACGCGTGTTTAACTTGCCGGAGCTGGACGTTTGCACGCCTGTTTCACCGAGAATGCGGGGATCGATCGGGATCGCACATGGTGCAGCTGGCGTCTCCTCGTCGCAATGCCTGCAAGTCGAAGGCGCCCTATCTTGAGATCACCTGCTCATCGCGACCGAGACATGTCAGAGCGAAGCCGCACCTCGAACACATGATGCAGCCTAACGTTCAATCAGTCTGACGACCAGGGCCCGTGAGTCAATCCTGATCGCCACGGATCCATAAAGTATCTACCCGACTTGCCTGACAATCAGACCCCCTATTTGGTCGTCGGATCTTCAATCAACCTTGTCGTGCCGGCGATACTGGCGGTCCCGTCGAGACGCTTATCATAGAACTTTTCAAATAAATGGATTCTCAGGGCTGACCCTCGAGCGGGTCCAGGGCAGAGCGCTGGCCTTTCGTGGGTCATGCTCCCGAGTTCCGCCATGATGTTTCGGACACCACAGGAAGTCGGTGGGATCGAGTTCGTGGCGTATGTCGTTCGAGCGGCCGGTACAAGCGTGATAGTTGATGACATGGTAGGGCGTGCGGAACTCGTTCATCGGATGGGTGAAGCCGCTGATTAGCACGACCGGGCAGCCGGACGCCCAGGCCAGCCAGGACAGGCCGCTCGACAGTCCGATGAAGAAGGCCGCATGACGCAGCCAACGGGCGCGCTCCGTGAGCGGCCGGTCCCCGTCTGGTCTTCCGCGCCGTGCGGTATGTGGTTCCAGATCATGCCCCGTCCGTGCACTCGCTCCTTGTCGATGCAGATGACGTGATATCCGGCGGTCTTGAGGTGGTGGATCACGCTCTCCCAGCCGAGCTGGTTGTTCCAGTACTTGTTCTGGCCGGCGGCCTGCGTCGCGATGCAGACATAGGGTTCAAGGATCGGCGATCCGCCTGCTTCCACGACGATCGCGGGAGGCTCGTCGCGGGCCGGCATGCCAAGGATGTACGCCGCGGTGTGGCACAGCCCGACCTGGCGGTGCCGGCGGGCGAACGCCACGGCATGACCGAGCCAGGCGATCTGGTCGCCGAGGCCACCGACGTCCATGCGGGCGAGAACCTGCTTCTCCCGGCGCAATACTCGTGACGAAACACGGTGATGTCGTCGCGCCAGATCTCGATACCGAAACGGATGTAACACTTCTTGCTGCTGGCGAACGTGCCGCCAGCCAGGCTCATGTCGAACCGGATATCGGCGGCGTCGAGATCGCGGAGTTGCACCCGCCAGCGACCCGGCGGCAGGAAGATACGGCAGCCCTCGTTGAAATCGTAGCGGATGCCGCAGGGTCCCAGCTGGCTCGGCATCTCCGGCACCGGCACCTGGCTGCGGTCGGGGAAACTCAGCTGCGACGCCGCCAGGGATGCCGGTTGCGTTCATCGTCGAGAGGTCTCGTTCATCGGCCTTGCGATCCGGGCCGAAGCTTTCGCCCCGGCCGGTCCGGCTTCACGGCTCAGGCGACCAGCGCGCCGACCGGAGCGCCGTCGCCGGCCGGCACCCCGTAGCGGCCGAGCGCCACCACCTCGATGGTCAGTCCTGCGATCTGCCGAGGGTGCATGCTCACCCCCAGCGGCAGCAATGCCGCCCCCGTGGTCCAGCGCTCGGCGCTACCCTCCGGCGCCGACCAGCCCTCCAGCTCAGCCCCTTCCAGATGCGGGTTCACCGGATGCGCGTCGCGGCCGACCATCAGCGAGATCTGTCCCACTTTGACACCCAGAGTGCGCCGGTCATCGACGAAGGGACCTTCCACTTCAGAGGGACGGAACGTCCGGGAGCGGAGGCGCAATCCGGCCGCATCGCCCGGTATGATGAAGAAATACCTGCCGGCGGTGGCGTCCGCCGGACGGATGATCGTGCCGGACGCCGTGACCAGGTGCAGGTCGGCATCCTCGGTCAGCGCCGGCGCCTTCGGCCGCGCCGGGAAGCCGAGGCTGGCGGCGCGGCTCTCCAGCATCCGCCAGATCGGCTCGACCGTGGCCCGGTCGCAGCAGAGCGGCGCCGCCGCGACGTCCCAGCCCTTGTGGCCGGCACGCAGCGACAGGTCCGGCTGCAGCGCGGGAGCCGGGATGTTGGCGAAGTTCGACCGGTTGCCGGTGTCGAGATAGCTCTCGGTGGTCAGGCCCTCGGCGAACAGGATGCCGTGCTGCTCCAGCTCCACGTGGAAATACGTGTAGCTGTTGATGGTCCGGTCGAGCACGATGCTGCGGCCGTTCACCAGCATTCGCGCCGGGATCAGCCGGCCCTCCCAGTAGATCGCATGCTCCTGCGTCACCAGCAGGTCGCGATGCGGCAGGGCGTCGCCGAACGCGCAGGCGCGGATCCGCACCAGCCGTCCCGTCTCGGGCTCGCGCAACCGGGAGATGTCGACGCTGCGACGGCCGATCCAGGTCACCGGACTGAGGCCGGCCAACGTCGTGACCAGGTCGCCGACCGCCAGGCGCTCGATCGCGACCTCGCCGTCCGGCGTCGCGATCATCGTCCCCTCGGCAAAGCAAACCTCGTAGAACGTGCCGCCGTTGCCGTCGTCGACCAACTGGTAGCCGTCGGCCGCGGCGCCCACGACCGCCAGGGTGTAGGTGGTGCTGCCGGCCGCGGCGGCTGCGTCCGCCCGCTCCGCGCTGGCACCGCTGGCCGTGCCGGCGACCGTGATGGCGACCGAGTTGGTGCTCTCGACCACGCTGGTGATCGTGCCCAGGGCGACGCCGGAGAGGTCGATCGCGTCGCCGGCGCCGAAGCCGCTGATGACCGTCCCCACGGCGGTGCTGCCGTTGCCGACCACGATGTGGCCGCCCGTGCCGCCGTAGAGGATGGTGCCGCCGGGCGTGCCGTTCAGGACGATGGAGCCGCCGCTGTTGAGCGTGGTGGTTCCGGTCAGCGCACCGCCGGAGAGGACCGTCTCCGTGCCACTGGTCGTGATGGTGCTGCCGGAGTCGACGCCCTGGACGACCACGGAGCCGCCGGAGTTGACGACGTTGCCGCCCGTCAGCCCGCCACCGGAGACGATGACGGTGGTGGCGGAACCGATCGTGTTCGCCGTGACGGTTGCGC
>CAXUCM010000208.1:0-6759 GCA_964249315.1 uncultured Acetobacteraceae bacterium
GGCTCGGGCGTCCAGCTGGTCCGCGCCGACAAGCACTGCTCGATGCTCGGCGACGGCCTGGTCTCGTTCACCGCCGGCAACGGCAGGCGGGACATCCTGATGCTGTGCGGGATGATCGCGGCACCCCACAACAGCGCGCTCGGCCTGTTCGAGCTGCTGCGCGAGCCGTTGATCCAGGACTTCTCCGCCGATCCCGGCCTGTCGCCGGTGTTCGGGCTGATGCTGGCCGAGGTCACCAGGCCGGGCCTGGGCACGCAGGCAATGACGGAAGTACTGATGAAGCAGTGCCTCATCGCGCTGCTGCGGCACCATCTCCGGCGCGACGGCGTCGACTCCCCGCTCTTCACCGCCCTGCAGCATCCGCGGCTCACGCGTGCCGTGCTCGCCATCCTCGATCGGCCGGCCGATCCGCACAGCGTCGGCAGCCTCGCCGATCTCGCCGGCATGAGCCGCGCGTCGTTCGCCGAGCACTTCTCCCGCACGTTCGATCAGGGACCGATCGACTTCGTGCACAAGGTCCGGCTGCGGATCGCCGCACGTCTCCTGACGACGACGGACCTGCCGTTGAAGGTCATTGCGCAGACGGTCGGCTACGCCAGCCACCCGTCCTTCACGCGCGCCTTTCGGCGGAGCTACGGTGCCGAACCGGCGGCCTATCGCCGGCAGAACGCCGCCGGGGCGCAGGCCGAGCTGCAGTGACGCGATGCCGCTTACCAGAGCGTCCAGTTCAGCGAGCAGGCCGTCCAGAGTCGACGGGCCGCCGCGAACCGGACCGGCGCCCACCCTTTGACCTGCCGAAAGTTCCGGTTCGCGGGTGTTCGAGCCGCAGCAAGGAGGGTCGTCCGCCGATGAAAGCCACCCGGTCGCTGATCGCTGTCGCCGCCACGTCCCTGCTCGCCGGATGCCAGATGGCGCCCGCGGCGCCGGACCCGACGGGGCGGGCGAACGCGGACATGCTGCGCGTCCTGACCGCCTACCAGGCCAGCGGAGCGAAGCCGGTCGCGACGCTCGAGGTCGACCAGGCGCGCACGCAGCCGACGCCCGGAGATGCGGCGACCAAGGTCGCGGTGTCGATGGGCATGCCGGCGAAGCTGCCGGTCGCACGCGTGACCGACATCCAGCTGGCAGGCGCCGCCGGCATGCTGCCCGCCCGCGTCTACGACCCGCAGACATCGCACGGCCCGGCGCCGGTCATCCTCTACTTCCACGGCGGCGGCTGGGTGACCGGCACGCTCGATACGTACGATGCCTCCGACCGGGCGCTGGCCGCCAGCACCGGCGCCATCGTGGTGTCGGTCGGCTACCGCCTCGGTCCGGAGAACCGGTTCCCGGCCGCGCACGACGATGCTGATGCCGCCTATGCGTGGCTGTTGGGCCACGCCGGCTCGATCGGCGGCGATGCCAGGCAGATCGCCCTCGCGGGCGAGAGCGCCGGCGGCAACCTCGCCATCGACACCGCGATCTGGGCGCGAGACCGGCACCTGCAGGCACCGGTGCATGAGCTGCTGGTCTATCCCGTCGCCGGCACCGACCTGATGACGCCGTCCTACGAGGAGACCGTGAAGGCGGTGCCGCTGAACCGGGCCGCGATCACCTGGTACGTCGACCATTTCACTCGCGGACCTGCCGACCTGAAGGACCCGCGGCTCGATGTCCTCGGCGCGGCCGACCTGCACGGCCTGCCGCCCACGACGATCGTCGCGGCCGAGATCGATCCGTTGCGCTCGGAGGACGAGACGCTGGCGCAGAAGCTGACCGCGGCAGGCGTGCCGGTGGCGGAGCAGACCTTTCCGGGCGTCACCCACGAGTTCTTCGGCATGGGCAGTGCGGTGGCACAGGCGAAGCAGGCGGAGGATTTCGCGAGCATGCGCCTGAAGGCGTCGTTCGTGGCCGCCGGGCCTGCGGCAGCAAAGCCGGGCCACCGGCACGTCAGACATCACCGGGCCGTTTAAGGAGAGCACTTATGGCAGATCCGATCAGCTACGTCCGTTACGGGGACCATGTCGAGACCGTCGCGGACGACGAGGCCGAAACCATCGACGGCATCATCGCCACGATGACGCGCGAGAGCCAGACGGTGGCGGAGCGGGACGGTCAGACCGTGCGCGCCTCGCATGCCAAGAGCACGGGCCTGTTGAAGGGCGCGCTGACGGTGCTGCCGGGTCTGCCCGAGCCGCTGCGTCAGGGCCTGTTCGCGGAGCTGCGCAGCTATCCCGTGCTGATGCGCCTCGCCCAGGGTCCCGGCGAGAAACTGTCCGACAGCGTGTCGACGCACCGTGGCGTGTCCATCAAGGTGCTGGGTGTGGAAGGCGCGAAGCTGCCGGGCCATGACGCCGCCACGCAGGATTTCGTCTTCGCCACCGGCCCGGCGTTCCCGCAGTCGGGTGCCGCGACCTTCCTGACCGCGATCAAGGGCGTCCAGAAGAACACCGGCATGCCGGAGGCGGTCAAGCAGGCGGTGTCGACGACGGCACGCGTGGCCAACGCCGCGCTGAACGCCGTGGGCCACGACAGCGCCACGTTCGGCTTCTTCGGCCACACCAAGCGCAACCCGCTGGCGGATGCATATTTCAGCCAGGCGGCGCTGCGCTACGGCGACTACATCGCCAAGCTGGGCTTGTTCCCGGTCTCGCCGGAACTGGTGGCGCTGGTCGACCAGACGCTCGATACCGGCGCCGACCCGGATGCGTTTCGTCACGCCGTGATCGATCACGTGCGTGCATACGGGGCCAAGTTCGAGTTGCGCGCGCAGCTCTGCACCGACCTCGAGGCGATGCCGGTCGAGAACGCGTCGGTGCCGTGGCCCGAGGACCGGAGTCCCTACCTCGCGGTCGCCCGCATCTCGGTCCCGGCGCAGGACGCCTACAGCCCGGCGCGGCAGGCCTATTTCGACGAGGTGCTGTCGTTCCAGCCGGCCCATTCGCTGGCGGCGCACCGTCCGCTGGGATCGCTGATGCGGGCGCGGCTGCACACGTACCAGGCGCTGTCCGCCTACCGCCACGCGCAGAACCGCCAGGCCCAGCTCGAGCCGACGAGCCCGGACCAGGTGCCGGACTGACGTTCGCCCACACCCACAGGAGAGGCAAGCTGCCATGACCGCCATCCCCGTGCGCTACCGTCCCGACATCGAGCAGGTGCAGGCCGACGAGCCGGAAACGGTGGAGCGACTGAACGCCGCCTTCGACGTCATCCTGGAACGGACCAGCGAGGATTACGGCCATGCCGTGCGCTCGGTGCACGCCAAGGCGCACGGCGTGCTCGAAGGCACGCTGACGGTCGATGCCGGACTGGCGCCGGAGTTGACCCAGGGACTGTTCGCGACGCCGGGGACGCACAAGGTGCTGATGCGGCTTTCCACCAACGCCGGCGACATCCTGCCCGACGTGATCGGCCTGCCGCGCGGATTGGCGATGAAGGTGTTCGACGTGCCGGGCGAACGGCTGCCGGGCTCGGAAGGCACGGCGCAGGATTTCATCATGATCAACGGCAAGGTGTTCGTCGCACCGACCGCGGAGAAGTTTCTCGGCAACCTCAAGATGCTGGCGAAGACGACCGATCGGCTCGAGGGGACCAAGAAGGCGGTGTCCGCGGTGCTGCGCGGCGTCCGCAGCGCCGTCGAAGCCGTCGGTGTGGAGGCGCCTGCCGCCATCAAGTCGCTCGGCGGCGCGCCCAACGTCGAGCCGCTGGGCGAGACCTACTACAGCGTGGCGGCGTTCCGCTACGGCGACTACATCGCGAAGTTCAGCCTGAAGCCGGTCGCACCCGCGATGCAGGCGCTGCGCGGCAAGGTCATCCGGATCGAGGGACGCGAGGACGCGATCCGCGAGGAGGTGCAGAAGGAGATGCGCGGCATCGACGCGGAATGGGAGTTCCGCGTGCAGCTCTGCCGCGACCTCGAGAAGCAGCCGGTCGAGGACGCGACCGTCGAGTGGAACGAGGCGGCGGCGCCGTTCGTCAAGGTCGGCACCGTTCGCGTCGCCGCACAGGATAGCTGGGAGGCCGAGCGCGTGCGGCGCATCAACGAGCAGACGCGCTTCAGCGTCTGGACCGGGATCGCCGCGCATCGGCCGCTCGGCAACGTCAATCGCGCGCGCAAGGAAACCTACCGTCACTCCGCCGACTTCCGTGCTCGCGTGAACGGCTGTCCCTACCACGAGCCGGCCGCGGCCGAGGGTTAGGACGGCAGGTCAAGGAAGCGATCATGATCAAAGCGCTCGGCTATGCCGCCAAACACTCGTTCAGTCGCCTCAAGCCGCTCGCGTTCGAGCGAACCGAGGCCGGGCCGAGCGAGGTGCAGATCGACGTGCTCTATTGCGGCGTCTGCCACTCCGACATCCACCAGGTCGAGAACGACTGGGGCAATACGGTCTATCCGTGCATGCCCGGGCACGAGATCGTCGGCCGCGTGGCCGCGGTCGGCGCCGGGGTGACCCGGCACGCCGTCGGCGACCTGGTCGGCGTCGGCTGCATGATCGATAGCTGCCGCCAGTGCGCGCCCTGCCAGGAGGGCGACGAGCATCTCTGCGAAAGCCAGAACAGCTGGCTCGCGACCTATAACGGTCCGATGAAGCCGGCGGCGATGACTGCGGACCGGACCAACATCTACGGCGCCGACAATACCTATGGCGGCTACTCCAACACCATCACCGTCAAGGAGGATTTCGTCCTCAAGGTGCCGTCCTCGCTGCCCGTGGAGGCGGTCGCGCCGATCCTGTGTGCCGGCGTCACCACCTTCTCGCCGCTCCGGCACTGGGGCGTGAAGCCGGGCGACAAGGTGGGCATCGTCGGGCTGGGCGGTCTCGGCCACATCGCCGTCAAGCTCGCGGTGGCGATGGGTGCGGACGTCACCGTGTTCACCACGGACCCGGACAAGGTCGAGGCGGGCCTGGCGCTCGGCGCCGGCGCCGTCGTGCTCGAGAGCGACAAGCAGGCTTTCAAGAAGCTTGAGCTCAGCTTCGACTTCATCCTCTCGACGGTCCCCGAGAAGCACAAGGTGGACCCGTTCATCCTGCTTCTGAAGCGCAACGCGACCTTCTGTGCGGTGGGCGCGCTGGCGCAGATCCCGGGCTACAACAACCAGCAGCTGGTCATGCATCGCCGTTCGCTGGCGGGCTCGCTGATCGGCTCGATCCGGGAGACCCAGGAGGTGCTCGACTTCTGTGCCGAACACAAGATCGCGCCCGACATCCAGATCATCGCCATCCAGGACATCAACGACGCCTACAAGCGCGTGAAGGACGAGGACGTGCGCTTCCGCTACGTCATCGACATGGCGAGCCTGAAGCAGGAGATGGCGGAGACCTGAGCGCCAGGCTCGTTCACAGGAGCTGAAAAGGGGGTTTCCATGGACCTCAAGCCGTTCAACTGCACGATCCGCATCTTCAATCCGACCAGCGGGGAGACGCTCGAGGAGCACGTGCTTCCGGTCGACAGCCCCGATGCGGAGCATGCCGCCGCCTCGACGCTGGCGAACGCCGCCTCGTTCACCTCCAAGACCGAAGGCGGCATGGTGACGTTGCCGGTCGCGTTCTGCTGCACCAGGATCGAGGCGCGCGACTGAGATGCCGACGCTGGCTGCCGGCGACCTGTCCGTCGCGTTCACCGACGAGGGGCCGCGCGAGGCGCCCGTCGTGCTGCTTCTGCACGGCTGGCCGGACGATGCGACCAGTTGGGACGCGGTGTGCCCGGCGCTGCACGCGGCCGGCTTGCGCACCGTCGTGCCGACGCTGCGCGGGTTCGGTCACACACGCTTCCTCGACGATGCCGCACCGCGCGCCGGCAATAGCGGCATGCTGGCGATGGATGCGGTCGCGCTGCTGGACGCGCTCGGTGTCGGCCGGTTCATGGTGGCGGGCCATGACTGGGGCTCGAACGTCGCCGAGGCGCTCGCCGTCGGCTGGCCCGAGCGGGTCGAGCGGATCGCGATGCTGTCCACGCCGCCACGGCTGGGCGGCATGCCGACGCCGCCGTTCTGGCACGCCCAGCTGGAGTGGTACCACTGGTTCATGGCGACCGAGCGCGGTGCGCAGGCGGTGCGGGACGACCGTCGCGGGTTCGCGCACCTGCACTGGCGGAACTGGGGCCCGCCGGGCTGGTTCGACGAAGCGACGTTCGCGCGCGTCGCCGCCGCCTGGGACAATCCCGATTGGGTCGAGGTGACGCTGCACAGCTATCGCGCGCGCTGGGACGTCGCGCCGCCCGATCCGCGCAGCCGGTGGCTGGAAGACAAGGTGAAGTCGACGCAGACCCTGTCGTTGCCCGCCCTCTACGTCCAGGGTGCCGAGGACGGCGTCAACCCGCCCGCCGCGGCCGCGCGCGTGGCGGAGAAATTCAGCGGCCCGTTCGACGCGATCGAATTGCCCGGCGTCGGTCATTTTCCGCAGCGGGAGGCACCCGGTGCGGTCTCCGGTCACCTCGTTACGCTGTTTACGGCAAAGGCTTGAAGGTTGAGGCTCCGCCAAAGGCTAGCCTTTGGGAAACCTTTTAAAAAAATGATTCTCAAGGCTAAGCCTTGAGCGGGTCCAGGGCAGAGCCCTGGCTCCTAGCACAGGGCGCGATCCACCGCCTCGCGCAGGCGCCCGCTCATCGGCGCGGCAATGCTGGAGAACCAGGTCCGCAGCTCGCCATCCGCGCCGATCAGATACTTGTAGAAGTTCCAGCGCGGCCGCGACAGCACGCCGCCCTGCGTGGCGAGCCAGGTGAACAGAGGATGGATCCGGCTGCCGCGGACGTGCAGCTTCGCCGTCATCGGGAACGAGA
>CAXUCM010000209.1:0-6744 GCA_964249315.1 uncultured Acetobacteraceae bacterium
GGCCGGCCCCTTGCCGGTCAGGGCGCCGAATGGCTGCAGCATCTCGCCCAGCGCGCGGCGCATGGCGCGTGGCTGGCGGCCCTCCGTCTCACGCTGGGCGGCCGCGTCGGGCGCAGCGCCCCGGGCGCGGGCCGGCGCCTCGGGGGGGCCCGCCGCCCGCGGGGGCCGCCGGGCCGGCGCGCGGGCCGGGTGGCGGGCCGGCTGGTCCCGACCGACCGCCGGCAGAAGGCTGAATGGAGCATCCCGCCGGGCGAGACCCTCGATGCCGTGGCTGACGAGATCGTCCTCGCCGAGCCGCTGCCCTGGCGCGGCTACGGGCTCAAGCCGGCCCGGGTGCTGGAACGGCTCGGACCGCTCGGCGACGCCCGTTCGATCAGCCTGATCTGTCTCGCCATGCACGAGATCCCGCAAGAGTTCCCTCAGGCCGCCCTCGCCGAGGCGGCGGCAGCGCGTGCGGTGACGCCCGCCGGGCGCACCGACCTGCGCGCGCTGCCGCTGATGACCATCGACGGCGAGGATGCGCGCGACTTCGACGACGCGGTGCATGCCGAGCCCGGTCCGGACGGCGGCTGGCGGCTGACGGTGGCGATCGCCGACGTCGCGCACTACGTCCGCCGCGACTCGGCGCTGGACCGCGAGGCCTACCGGCGCGGCAACTCGGTGTATTTCCCCGACCGGGTGGTGCCGATGCTGCCGGAGGCGCTGTCGAACGGCTGGTGCTCGCTGCGTCCCGGCGAGGATCGCGGCTGCCTGTTCGCGGAGCTGCTCGTCGACGCCGAGGGCAACCTGCAGTCGCACCGGTTCGGCCGCGGCCTGATGCGCAGCGCCGCCCGCCTGACCTACGTGCAGCTGCAGCAGGCGCACGAGGCCGATGCCGGCCTGGACGGGGTGTCGCCGGCATCGATCCGGGCGCTCTACGGTGCGGCGCGCGCCCTGTTCGCAGCACGGAGGCGTCGCGGCACGCTGGAGCTGGACCTGCCGGAGCGGCAGGTGACGCTCGATGCGGCCGGCCATGTCGGCGCGATCACGCCGCGCGCACGTCTGGACAGCCATCGCCTGATCGAGGTTTTCATGGTGCAGGCCAACGTCGCCGCGGCACGCGAGCTGCGACGGCTGGGACAGCCCTGCATGGCGCGGATCCACGCGCCGCCCTCGCCGGAGAAGCTGCAGGGGCTGCGTGACGTGCTGGCGACGCTGGGGCTGTCGCTGCAACCGTCGGGGGCGCTGCGTCCGGCCGACCTGGACGCCGTCCTGCAGCAGGTCGCCGGCACCGAGGCGGCGGCGATGGTCAACGAGATGGTCCTGCGCAGCCAGAGTCAGGCCGAGTACAGCCCCGACAATATCGGCCATTTTGGGCTGGCGCTGCCCGAGTACGCGCACTTCACCTCGCCGATCCGCCGCTATGCCGACCTGCTGGTGCATCGCGCCCTGATCGCCGGGCTGCGGCTGGGCGAGGACGGCCTGCAGGCCGAGGATGCCGGCCGCTTCGAGGCGCAGGGCGCGCACGTCACCGACACCGAGCGGCGCGCCGCACTGGCCGAGCGGGAGGCGATGACGCGTTACCTGGCTGCACACCTGGCGGATAAAATCGGCAGCCGCTTCGATGCGCGCATTTCCGGCGTGACCCGTTTCGGCCTCTTCGTCACACTAACACAAAGCGGCGCCAGCGGGCTGGTGCCCGTCTCAACCCTTCCGGACGACGTCTGGACCCATGACGAATCGGCAAACGCCTTGATCGGTCGGCGCTCCCGCCTCCGCTTCTCGCTGACCCAGCCGGTCGCGGTCCGGCTGATCGGGGCGGCGCCGGTCACCGGCGGCCTGACGTTCGCGATCGACCGGCCGGCAGCGCCGCCGCGGCGAGCCGCGCCGCCTCCGTGACCTCCTGGCGGCCGCGGCTGCGCACGGCCCTCCCGGTGCTGCGGTTGCTCGTGCTGGTGCTGCTGTGGCTGCCGGAGCCGGGTCTGGGTCAGACCGCCGTCACCGATCCCCCGGCCGGCTTCGATGCCGCCCTGGTCGAGCGCGTGATCGGGGCGGCACTCGATTTTCTCGGACCGCGCACGCTCGAGGCCGCGACGCCGCGGCAGTTCGCGCTCTGGGGGCTGAACGGGCTCACCGCGATCGATCCCTCGCTGACCGTCGAGGCCGCTCCGGACGCGGTCCGCCTGGTGACCCCGCAAGGCGTGCTGCTAGCAACGCCGTCACCCCCCGAGGCGGATCTCGTCGGCTGGACCCGCGCCGTGGTGGCGATGTCCGGCGCCGCCTGGCAAGGATCGGCGGAGATCCGCGCGGCTGGCCAGCAGGCGCTGATCCAGAGCTTCTTCGACGAGTTGTTCAACCATCTGGACCCGTACTCCCGCTACATCGCCCCCGCTCCTGCGATCACCGACCGGGACGCGCGCGAGGGTGCCGAGGCCGGCGTCGGCATCACCGTCGGGCGCAGCGGACGCGCCATGCTGATCCGCACGGTGAACGCCAACGGGCCGGCCTGGGCCGCCGGCATCTCGGCCGGCCAGCGCCTGCTTGCCGTCGACGGCCGCTCCACCCGCAACCAGGACGACGTCACCGTCGATGGCTGGCTCGCCGGCGCCGAGGGCAGCGTCGTGACGCTGACGCTGGCGCCTGCCGGGCGCGGTGCGGTGCAGAGCCTGCAGCTCAGCCGCGCCCGGGTGCCGCCGGAGACCGTGCTGGCCTTCTCCAGCGGCACGATCGTGGTGCTCCGTATCGCCGGGTTCTCCGCCGACACCGCCCAGGAACTGAGCCGGTTCCTCGACCAGGCGATGCAGCCGGAGCAGGCGCCGGCTGCGGCCGGGGCCGCCAGGCCGGGCCGGGTGCAGGGCCTGGTGTTCGACCTGCGCGGCAATCGCGGCGGCCTGCTGCAGCAGGCGGTGCCCTCGGTGGCGCTGGTGCTCGATCACGGCGTCGCGGTGGTCACGCGCGGGCGCGATCCGCAGGCGAACCATATCTGGAGCGTCCAGGGCGGCGACCTGACCGGCGGTATCCCGATCGTGGTGCTGGTGGACGGCCGCACCGCCAGTGCGGCGGAGATCATGGCCGCCTCGCTCGCCGACCATCGCCGCGCCGTCGTCGTCGGCAGCAGCACGCTGGGCAAGGGGCTGGTGCAGACGATCGCGCAACTGCCCGACGGTGGCGAGCTGTTCGTCACCTGGAGCCGGGTGATCGCGCCGCTCGGCTGGCCGCTGCAGGGCCTGGGAGTGATGCCGCAGCTCTGCACCAGCCTGGGTCAGGCGGCACGAGACCGCGCCATCGCCGACCTCGCCGAAGGCGTGCTCGACAATGCGCCTGCGGTGCGCGAGTCGCGGCGGGCACGGTCGCCGCTGCCGATGGCGCGCATCCTGGAGCTCCGTGGCGCCTGCCCGGCGGCGATCGGCGGCGATGCCGACCTGGACGCGGCACGGGTGCTGATCGAGGATCCGGCGCGATATCGCGCCGCCCTGGTGCCGGAGGATGCCGGCACGGCGGCCGAGGCCGGCGCGGAGTGATAGGGAACCTGGCATGAGCGAGCCGCGCCTGAAGACGGCGATCTGGGCCAGTGCCGTGATCCGCCGCGCCGATCAGCTCGGCCGGTCGGCGATGGTGCTGCGTCGCGGCGATGCGGATGCCGGCGGCGTGCTGGCGGTGCTGCGCGACCGATCCGGCGCGGTCGTGGTGCTGAGCCAGGTGCGCCGGACAGATGGGCAGGCCGCCTGGATGCGCGGCACCGGGGCCGCGCCCGTCGACCAGGCGGGAGCGGACGCCTATGTCGAGCGCCAGCTCGCGCCCGGTCCGGCCCGCTGGGTGATAGAGTTGGACGCGCCCGACCTGGCGCCCCCGTTCGAGGCGGTGCTGGTCTGATCGTGCCGCCGGTAACCAAAGCCGCGATCGCCACGAACTCTCCGAGCATCACCACCTGAGAGGGATCGGCACGATGACGGCGTTCCTGCTTGCGGTTGCCGCCGGCGTGTTGACGATCGCGGCCCCTTGCATCCTGCCGATGCTGCCGATCCTGCTCGGCGCCTCGGTAGGCCGGACCGGTCGCGCGCGGCCGGCCTTCATCACGCTGGGCTTCGTCCGCGCCCGTTGGGTGGTGGCGCGGGGGTTCGGCGCGTTCGCCGAGAGCCTCGGCGCCTCCCAGGACGTCCTGCGCCGGGTGGCAATCATCCTGCTGATCGGGTTCGGCGCGCTGATGATCTTCCCCCGTCCGTTCGCGCTGCTGACTGCCCGCCTGGGCGGGCTGGTCAACGGCGCCGACCGGATCGGCCGGCAGGCCGGCTCCGGGAACTGGGGCGGGTTCGTGCTGGGCATGACCCTCGGCGTGGTCTGGACGCCCTGCGCCGGGCCGGTGCTGGGTTCGATCCTGACCGTGGTGGCGACCTCGAACCAGCTTGGCCGCTCGGCGCTGCTGCTACTCGCCTATGCGATCGGCGCCGGCATTCCGATGCTGGCGATCGCCTATGGCGGCCAGCTCGTCACCACCCGGGTGCGCCGGTTCGCGCGCCATGCGCATCGCCTGCAGCAGGGTTTCGGTCTGGTCGTGATCCTGGTCGCCGTCGGGCTCTATTTCCAGTACGACAGCGTGGTGACCGTCTGGCTGTCCAGCTTCTATCCGAACGCCAATCTGGGACTCTGAGCATGATCGCACGCCGCAGCTGCTTCGCCCTGCTCGCCGCCGCGACGATGATCGGTGCTGCATCGCCGCGCCACCTCGCGCGGGCCGCCGACACGGACGGCCAGCTCGGTCACTACGGACCGGCGCCCGATTTCGCCGGCATCTCGCACTGGCTGAACTCGCCGCCGCTCACCATCGCCGGTCTGCGCGGCAAGGTCGTCCTGATCGATTTCTGGACCTATTCCTGCATCAACTGCCTGCGCACGCTGCCCTACCTGACGCGTTGGTACGACACCTATCGCGACCGCGGTCTCGTCGTGATCGGCGTGCACACGCCCGAATTCGGCTTCGAGCGCAACACCGCCAACGTGCAGACCGCGATCGGCCGCTTTTCCATCCACTATCCGGTGGCGCAGGATAACGGCTTCGCCACCTGGAAGGCGTATGCGAACCAGTACTGGCCGGCCGAGTATCTGATCGACCGTAACGGCCAGATCGTGCTGAAGCATTTCGGCGAAGGCAATTACGACGAGACCGAGAACGCGATCCGCGGCCTGCTTGCGGCGGGACCCGCGGTGCCGCGCGACAACGGCGCCGACCTGTCGCGGATCGGCTCGCCGGAGATGTATTTCGGGCTCGCACGCGTGCAGATGCTGGCCAGCCCCGAGACGCCGCACCCGGGCGAGATGACCTACACGGCACCCGCAGCGCTGCAGAGCAACCAGTTTGCCCTGACCGGAAGCTGGGATCTCGCCCCCGAAAAGGCCACCCTGGCGCGCGACGGCGGCAAGGTTTCGTTGCGCTTCCACTCGGGCAAGGTGTTCATGGTCGCCAGCAGCCCCGCTCCGGTAACGCTGGACATCTCGGTAGACGGCAAGCCGCAGCACCCGGTGACGGTGCAGGAGAGCCGGCTCTACACCTTGTTCGACAGCAACGCCTACGCCGACCACCTTCTGCAGATCTCGGTCCCCAAATCCGGCTTCGAGGCCTTCACCTTCACCTTCGGCTAAGCAAACAGACTCTCGAGGCTTGCCTTGAGCGATTGAGCCGCGAAGCGGATCAACGGGCGGAGCCCGACCTCAACCTCCCGTAGCGCTCATGTGACGCGAGACATTGCGGCCGAGGACGAAATCATGTCCCCTCGGCTTGCCGGCGATGGCGATGCGGATCGCCTGCAACAGACCCGCGTCATCGACGCCGGTGCGCAGCGGCGCGCGCAGGTCCGCGGCATCGTCCTGGCCGAGGCACATGTAGAGCATCCCGGTGCAACTCAGGCGCACGCGATTGCAGCCATCGCAGAAATTATGTGTCATTGGCGTAATGAAGCCGAGCCGCCGTCCGGTCTCGGCGACGCGCACGTAGCGCGCCGGCCCGCCCGTGCGGTCGGGGATCGCCTGCAACGTCCAGCGTCGCGCCAGACGTGCGCGCACCAGCGAAAGCGGCAGGTAATGCTCGGTTCGGTCCGCGCCGGTATCGCCCATCGGCATGGTCTCGATCAGGCAGAGATCCGCGCCGATCCGGCCGCACCAGGCGATCAGCCCGTCGAACTCGTCCTCGTTGAGGCCGCGCAGGGCGACCGTGTTGATCCTCACCGCCAGACCCGCCTCGCGTGCCGCGGCGATGCCGTCCAGCGTCGGCTGCAGCCGACCCACCCGGGTGATCGCCTGGAAGCGCGCGGCGTCGAGCGTGTCGAGGCTGACATTGATCCGGCGGATGCCGGCGCGTCGCAGCGCTTCGGCGTGCTGCGCCAGACGGCTGCCGTTGGTGGTCAGGGTCAGCTCGTCCAGCCCGGCGCCGAGCCGGCCGCCGAGCCGGGCCAGGAAGTCGAACACGCCGCCGCGCGCCAGCGGCTCGCCGCCGGTCACCCGCAGGCGTCGCACGCCGGACCGGATGAACGCGTCGCACAGCCGCTCGAGCTCCTCGAAGCTGAGCAGCCCGGCGCGAGGCACGAAGCTCATCGTCTCGGCCATGCAGTAGACGCAGCGCATGTCGCAGCGATCGGTCACCGAGACGCGCAGATACGTCACGGCACGGCCGAACGGGTCGATCAGGCCGACCAGCCTTTCGCTCGACCCATCAAGGGCCCGGCGCGGCCCGGGGCCCCCGCAACGCGGAGGCATGGGGATCCAGCTACCAGA
>CAXUCM010000210.1:0-6734 GCA_964249315.1 uncultured Acetobacteraceae bacterium
GCCGAGCGCCTCCATCAGCACCAGGTCGCCGCGACGAATGCGCCCGTCGCCGACCGCCTCGGCCAGCGCCAGCGGGATGGAGGCGGCCGAGGTGTTGGCGTGCCGGTCGACGGTGACCACGACCCGCTCCGGCGGCAGCGCGAGCTTCCGGCCGATGGCGTCGATGATGCGCTTGTTGGCCTGGTGAGGGACCAGCCAGTCCACGTCGGCATGGCCCAGGCCGTTGGCCGACAGCGCCTCGTCGACCGCGGCGGAGAGCCGTGTCACCGCGTGGCGGAACACCTCGCGCCCGTTCATGCGCAGGTGGCCGGGGCGGTCGCCGATGCCGACCGCGCCGTCGACGTAGAGCAGGTCGCCGCCTCTGCCGTCGCCGTGCAGGTGCGAGGACAGGATGCCCCGCCCCGAGCGCGGCTCGCCGACGCGCAGCACCACCGCGCCGGCGCCGTCGCCGAACAGCACGCAGGTGCCGCGATCGTTCCAGTCGAGGATGCGCGAATACACCTCGCTGCCGATCACCAGGGCGGTGCGCGCGCGGCCGCCGCGGATGAACATCTCGGCGGTGGACAGCGCGAAGATGAAGCCCGAGCAGGCCGCGCTGACGTCGAACCCGAAGCCGCGCGTGATGCCGAGCGCGGCCTGCACCCGCAGCGCGGTGGCGGGGAACGCCTGGTCCGGGGTCGAGGTGCCCACGATCACCATGTCGATCTCGGCGCTCTCGATGCCGGCCGCGCGCAGGGCCTGGCGAGCGGCCGCAGCTCCCATGAAGGCGGCGGTCTCGTGCGGTGCGGCCAGGTGACGCTGGGCGATGCCGGTGCGTTCGCGGATCCAGGCGTCCGAGGTGTTAAGGCGGCGGGCGAGCTCGTCGTTGGTGACGATGCGCTCGGGGAGGTAGCCGCCGACCCCGAGCAGATGCACGTCCGGCGGCTCGCCGCCAGCAGCAAGGGCGGCCATTCAGCTCACCGCCGCCACCGGAGAGGCGTCGCGGCCCCGGCCTTCACCGCCCTGGCCTTCCGGCGCCGGCCTGCCGACCGGGCCGATCCAGTCGAGGCCGGCACGGATGCGCTCGTTGAAGCGGTGCGTCACCATGTCCATCGCCACGTCGACGGCATGGGCGAAGCCCTCGGCGTCGGTGCCGCCATGCGACTTCACCACCACGCCGTTGAGCCCGAGCAGCACGGCGCCGTTATAGCGCCGCGGATCCAGCCACTCGCGCATCCGCTCGAGGCCGGGGCGCGCCAGCACGTAGCCGAGCCGCGAGACCGCACTCGCCGCGAACACCTGTCGGAGCAGGTCGCCGACGAGGCGCATCGCCCCCTCCCCGGTCTTCAGCGCGATGTTGCCGGTGAAGCCGTCCGTCACTACCACGTCGGTGGTCCCGGCGGTGATGTCGTGACCCTCGACGAAGCCCTGGAACTGCCTGGCCAGCGGCGAGCTGCGCAGCATTTCGGCGGCCTGCCGCACCCGGTCGTCGCCCTTGAGCTCCTCGGCGCCGACATTGAGCAGCCCGATCGAGGGCGCCGGCAGCCCGAGCACGGTGCGGGCGAACACCTCGCCCATCACCGCGAACTCGACCAGGTTGCGCCAGTCGCAGACGATGTTCGCACCCAGGTCGAGCATCACCACGTCGCCGCGCGCCGACGGGCTGAGGGCTGCGAGCGCCGGCCGGCTGATCCCCGGCAGGGTCTTCACCACGATCTTGGCCAGCGCCAGCATCGCCCCGCTATTGCCCGCCGAGACGACCCCTTGGGCTTCCTCGGCGGCGACCGCGTCCATCGCCAGCCGCATCGAGGAGTCTCGCACCCGCAGGGCGGCGGTGGGCTTGGTCTGCATCGTGATGGTGCCGCCGGCATGGCGCACCGTGCAGATGCGGGCGGCGCGTCGGGCCCGCAGCAGCAACGGCCGCAACGTCGTCTCATCGCCGACCAGCAGGATGCGCGCGTCCGGATGCCGCTCGGCGGTGATCTGCAGTCCGTCCACGACGATCTCCGGCGCGCCGTCGCCGCCCATCGCGTCCACGGCGAGGTTGAAGACCGTCATCGCGGCGTCACCGCACCCGGGACGTCATCCCGGTCGCGCGCATCACTCGACAAGGCGCAACTCCGCTCAGATCCGAACGGTGCCCTTCAGCGCGCGGCCGGCCTGCACCACTTCGCGGCCGTCATAGTGGCCGCACTGGCCGCAGACGTGATGCGGGCGCTTCAGCTCGCCGCAATTGCCGCACTCGGCATAGGCCGGCACGGCGAGTGCCTCGTGGCTCCGGCGCATGCCGCGACGGGAGGGCGAGGTCTTTCTCTTGGGAACAGCCATGGGGGTAAGCCCCTCCGATTCTACATGAACTGGACGCCGGTGCCGGCATCCCTAGCGCGCCATGATGCCACTGGCAAAGAGGCGCGGCCTTAGCAGAGACGCCTGGGCTCCGCAAGCAAGTCGGGGCTCCGCCCCAAGCCCCACCGAAGCCGCGCCTCTGGAAACCTCTTGATAGATGGATTCTCAAGGCTGAGCCTTGAGCGGGTCCAGGGCGGAGCCCTAGCCTTGCTCAGGCGTCGCTCGCCCGCAGACGCCGCAATGCGGCGAACGGGTGTTCCGGCGCGGACGTATCGGCTCCGTCATCGGGATCCCCGTCCGTCGGCAACACGGTTCCGGGCATGCGCGGATACGGATCCAGCACGAGCGCCAGCTGCTCGGCGGCGGCCTCGCCGAGATCGATCTGCTGGCCGGCATAGGGCAGCTCGTCCGGCGCTTCGGGGTCGATCTCGTCCCGCAGCATGTCTTCCCGCACGAAGCGCAGGCTGAAGTGGTCGTGCACGGCGGTCTCGAAGGCGTCCATCGTGACCACGCAGATACGGGTCAGTTCGGCACGCAGTTCCGCCTCGACGGCGACGACGCCCTGCACGGGGGCTTGCAGGAGCGCCCGGCAGCGCAGCGACGCAACGGCCGGCACGCCGAGCCGTGCCGCGAGCGCGCGGCACTCCGCTGCATCGGCCTCGATCACCTGCTCGAGGCCGCCGGCGCCGATGCGGCCGATCGGGATGAGCCTGCAGAACTCCGGTCGGATCCCCGTCATCGCGATGCCGCCGGCGACGCATCCGGCTCGGTGAAGCATGCCTGACCCGCGGCAAGTGCCGAATCCGGCTGCACGGCGAGCCGGTCGTGCTGATCCAGCGCCCAATCCGCGAGCTGCGCCGCCTGCGGTCCGGTATCGCCCTGGCCGCGCCAGAGATTGCGCCACAGGGCCGCCGCCAGCTCCTCCGCGTCGCGCGCGGCCAGCGCCCGACCGTACGCCACGGCGCGACCGTGATAGGCTTCCCACATCGCCTTGACCCGCCTCGGCACGCCCAGATCGCCCACCCCGCCTTCGCGCAGGCAATCGTCCATGTCGCTGAACATGGCGTCGAACACTGCCTGCGCCAGGGGCGCGTTGCCGGCGAGCCGGTGGATCAGCAGGGCGACATGCAGGCAGATCATGTCGAAGCGGCCATCGAGCGTGTCGGCGACGGCGAACTCGAGATAGAACACCGGCCGGCGCGCGGCCGCCACCGCCTGGCCGTATAGCACGAAGCCGACGCGCTCCAGCGCCCGCGCCCGGGAGCGCTCTTGGCGGCCAACGCTCAAACGCCCTAGGATGATCGGCCTCCGCCTCGTGTTGACACCGACGGGTCGTTCGGGCACCCGAACTCCGCCGCTGCAGCCTCTAGCACAGGACGATGACCCCGCCATGGCGTCCGCGATCCGCCGTCGAACTGCCGCTCCGGACCTGGCCGCACCCGCGCGACGGAGGGTGTCGCTCTGTCTGGCGCCGATGCTGGCCGTCTGCCTGTCGGGCTGCGCGGTGTTCGCGCCGATCCCGACCGACCGCGGCGTCATCATCGAGGCCGCCGATTACGACAGGCTGGTACCGAACGTCACTACGCGGAGCGAGGTCAGCGCGCTGATCGGCTCGCCGACCGCGCACGCCACGTTCGACGACAATACCTGGATCTATATCGGCGAGATTACCGCGCCGGTGCCGATGGCGCGTCCGAAGATCGAGCACCAGAAGGTGGTCGTGCTCACCTTCGACCAGGGCGGCGTGCTGCGCAACCGGCGCGTGCTCGACAAGAGCGACGCGCATGACGTGGCGATGGCGTCCGGCAGCACCCCGTCGCCGGGCAGCGAGACGTCGTTCCTGCAGATGATGATCGGCAATGTCGGACGCTATTCGCCGCTCGGCGGGCTCGGCTCCAGCGGCATCGGCAACAGCAATAGCGGCTACGGTCATGGCGGTGCCGGCAACACTCTGGGCGGGGGTATCTAGCTCAGGGCTTGCTAATTACCATTTAAGCAAGGCCAGGGCTCCGCCCTGGACCCGCTCAAGGCTCAGCCTTGAGAATCCCGTTTGTCCTACCCTGCTTACCCTGCCAGGAGCTTTTCCGCCAGCGCGGTATGCTGCAGGTCGGCCTGCCTGGCTTCCTCGAGACAGGTCTGCATGTCCTGATGCGCCTGGTTCAGGCCGGCATGCTTGGCATAGTTGCCGAGCGTGCCGAACGAGGCGATCCAGTAATGCAGCGCCAGCTGGCCGGCGGCGACGATGCCGAGATCACGGCTCTGGTCGTCGGTCGCCTTCTGCCGGATCGTGCGGCTCACCTCGAAATGAGCTTCCAGGATCGGGTTGCCGACGTTCTCGGCACTGCCGGCCTCGTCCGCGGCGCGCCCGATCCGCTGCGCCCAGGTCTCGGCAGTATGGTTCCCGGTCTGCAGCGCCGCCTTCAGCTCCGGATGCTTGGCGTCGCGCTCGATGTCGGCGGTCGCCTTCTTCGCCACGTCGCCGCCGGCCCTGAGCGCCTGCAGGCCCTGCGCGACGAGTGTCTTGATGTTCTGGTCAGCCATGGAGTGTCTCCGCCCGTTCAATCGGGCATCGTGCGAACGTGAGCGGAACTTGCAAAGTTCTTACGTTCGGGCGTCACTAACCGAGGAGGCCGCGGTCATACCAACGGCCTTTGAACGTGACCCATACGAGGCCAGGCGCTAGCCATGGATCCGCTTCGCGGCTCGATCGCTCAAGGCGAGCACCGCGGTGAGAGTGCCCCTGTCGTGAAGGTAGGGGGCCAGGATCTCGGTCCAGTAGCGGGCAAGGGGAAAGATCTCGGCGAACGAGGCGTCCGGCCTCACGCCCAGGAACGATAGCAACTCGGCCGGATGACGCGCAGGGTCGCGAGCGACCGCCGCCGGATCGCCGCCCGCCAGGCGATCGCCTGGCGCAACGTCTCTCCTGCAGCAGCATGCATCGAGGCGGAGCGGGACGATATGCGCCTGTGGCGCGGCGCCGCGAGCGATCTGCTGCACGAGACGGTCACCCGTCTCGACAGCAGGCTCGATCCGAGGCTGTTCGTGCGGCTGCGTCGGTCCGTGATCGTGCGGCGCGTATCGATCCGGTCGTTCCGGCATGACGGGCTCGGCGTCTGGACGGCGGTGCTCCGGGACGGGACCGACATTCGTATCGGTCCGACCTATCTGGCCGCGATCAAGGCGATGCTTCGGCCTAGCCCTGCAGCCCATCCATGAGGTCTCATCGTCGAGATGCGTCTTCGAGGAGTTCGTCATGGCCCGTATCTGCTTCGTGGAATTGCCCGCCCGAGACCTCGCTACGGCGAAGTCGTTCTACACATCGGCATTCGGATGGCACCTGACCGATTTCGGTCCGTCCTACGCGTGCACCTTGACCGGGGACGTCGATCTCGGGCTGCAGGGCGACACGGCGGAGGCGACGCGTGCGCCGCTTGCCGTCATCGCCGTCGACGATCTCGAGGCGGCCCAGGCAGCCGTCGAGCAGGCTGGCGGCGTCATCACGCAGGCGATCTTCGCGTTCCCGGGCGGCCGACGCTTCCATTTCACCGATCCGAACGGGCACGAGCTGGCGGTCCTCAAGGCCGACTAGAGCGTTTTCCGTTCGCGTTCGCTCACGGAACCCGCTCCAGCTCGTTGTTTTGGCGAGCATCTTTATCCAATCAGATGATTCCATCTGATCGGATGATGCTCTAGTATCGGTCGGGCTCCGCTCATCGATCCTCTTCATGGCTCGGTCGCCAGAGCCGCGGCCTCCGGATCACCTCCCACGCCACGAAAATATTGCAATATGTAACATTTCAGCCGAACATGAAGATGCAGGTCACTGTCGCTGCGCCCGAACAAGGCATAGCAGGGAACATGTCCATGATGCTCTTCGGGACGCGTCGACCGGTGGCCTTGCTGATCGGCTGCCTTGGATTGCTGCTATCCGTCGGTCCCTCAGGCCACGCGCAAACGACAACGACCGTCACGGTGAACGCCACCTCCGGCCTGGCCACGATCCCGGCAACCGCGCTCGGCATCAACACCGCCGTCTGGGATGGCAACCTGCTGGATGCGGCGGTGCCGAACGCGTTGTCGTCCGCCGGCATCATCGCGATGCGCTACCCGGGAGGATCGACCAGCGACGACTATAACTGGCAGACGAATGCCATCGTGCCCGGCCAGAACAGCTATGCGAGCCCGAACAACGGCTTCGACGCCTTCGTCGGCATCGCCCGAAAAGCCGGGGCCACGCCGATCGTCACGGTCAATTACGGCTCCAATACGGCCGGCAACGGCGGCGGCACGCCCGCTTTCGCTGCGTCCTGGGTGCAATATGCCAACGTTACCCGCGCAGACGGCATCAAGTACTGGGAGATCGGCACCGAGCTCTACGGCACCGGCGAATACGGGTCGTCATGGGTGAC
>CAXUCM010000211.1:0-6649 GCA_964249315.1 uncultured Acetobacteraceae bacterium
TCGCTTCACTGCGCTCGCAATGACGGCGACCCGCGTCACAAAAAAAGCCCCGGAGCGATCCGGGGCTTTCCGACTCAAGTCTTAGCCGATCAGTTGTTGCGGCTACCAGTAAGGTAGAGCAGGTTCTGGAAGATATTGATGAAGTCGAGGTAGAGCATCAGCGCGCCGTTGACCGACTTCTTGGTCGCCACGTCGACGCCGTCGCGCGGGTCGTAGCCGGCGATGGCGTCGAGCACGACGGCGCAATCCCACACGTTCCAGCAGAGCGGCCCGGCCACGTCCAGCGACCAGCAGTTCGGCAGGATGCCGGCGCGGCTGACCAGGCCGAAGCTCGGCTTCAGCCCCATCACGCCGCAGGCCGCGGCCGGCAGGCGGATCGAGCCGCCGGTGTCGGAGCCGAGCGTGAAGCTCGCGAGGCCGGCCGCGAGGGCGGCCCCGGCGCCCGAGCTGGAGCCGCCGGTATAGCGGCCGCCCCACGGGTTGCGCGCCGGCGGGAACGGCAGGTCGAAATGCACCGCGCCGGTGCCGGTGCCGTATTCCCAGGTATTGAGCTTGCCGAGCAGGATGGCGCCCCGCGCCTGCAGCCGCGCGACCGCGGCAGCGGTGCGATCGGGGACGTGGTCGAGCAGCAGACGCGAGCCGGCGCAGGTGCGCACGCCGGCGGTGAAGTAGGTGTCCTTCACCGCGAACGGGATGCCGTGCAGCGGGCCGAGGGCGCGGCCGGCCCGGATTTCGCGCTCGGCGGCGTGCGCCTCGGCCAGCGCCCGCTCGTCCAGCACCAGGAGATAGCTGTGCAGCGTAATGTCCTGCGACGCGATCCGCCGCAGCATCGCCTGCACCAGCGTGACCGGGGACAGCGCCCCCTGCCCGATCCGACGCGCGGCCTCGGCGACCGGCAGGAAGGCGAGATCGTCGTCTGTCATATCAACCGGCTGAGAGACTGATCGTCCGGAGACAAGGCTGGGCTCCGCCCATCGATCCGCTTCGCGGCTCGAAAGATGAATGGATTCTCAAGGCTTCGCCTTGAGCGGGTCCAGGGCAGAGCCCTGGCCTTTCTCAAGTCACGTTCCATGAGGCCGTTCGTCATGCCGCGGCGCGCCGGTGATGACTGACCGCGGCGCCGTCCTCGGCGCGCAGACGCAGGAAGCCAAGGATGGAGAGCAGCGGGAACGCCGCCATCAGCAGGAAGGCGATGCGGAAGCCGTCCAGCCGGTCGACCTGGTGCAGCGCCAGCCGGCCGAGGATCAGTGCGGACAGCGACACGCCGAAGCTCATGCCGAGCTGCTGGGCGACGCCGGCGAGGCTGACGCACGGCCCGAGGCGGGTGCGCGGCACCTCGGAGAACGACAGCGCGTTGCTGCTGCTGAACTGCACCGAGCGGATCATGCCGAACCCCAGCACGTAGGGGAGCGCGAGCCAGACCGACAGGCCGTGCGCGCTGGCGGCGAAGCCCGCGATGGCGACGGTCGCCAGCAGCGCGTTGGCCAGCAGCAGCCGGTCGAACCCGAACGCCCGCAACAGGCGCGACGTCACCGTCTTGGTCAGGATCGCGCCGACCGCGGCCAGGAAGGTGATCAGGCCGGACTGCATCGCGCTGCAGCCGAACGCCAGCTGCAGCATCAGCGGCAGCAGGAACGGCACCGCGTTCAGCCCGATCCGGCTGCAGCCGCCGGCGAGCACGCCGATGCGAAAGGCGCGGATCCGGAACAGGCCGAGATCGAGTGCGGCATGCGGGGTGCGGCGTGCGTGCCTGACGTAGAGCAGCAGCAGGGCGGCCGCGGCCGCGAGCAGTGCCGCGTCGACGATGCCGCCGACTTGCGGCCAGTCCAGCGTCTCGACCAGGATCTGCAGCAGTGCGATGCCGGATGCGGCCAGCAGGAAGCCGCGTCCGTCGAAGCGACGACCCGGCTGCGGCGGCAGCTCCGGCAGGATCCGTAGCGCGCACACCGCCCCGACCAGGCCGATCGGCACGTTGATGAAGAAGATCCAGCGCCAGTTCGCATAGCTGGTCAGCAGGCCGCCCAGCAGCGGTCCGAGCGCCGGTCCGACGAGGACCGGCGCGGTCATGTGGCTCATGGCTGCCGCGAGCTGCTCCGGCGGGAAGCTGCGCAGCAGGATCAGGCGTCCGACCGGGGTCATCATCGCGCCGCCGATGCCCTGCACGACGCGCAGCGCCACCAGCATCGGCAGGCTGGTGGCGGCACCGCAGGCGAGCGAGGCCAGGGTGAAGCCGAGCAGGGACGCGACGAAGACCCGGCGCGCGCCGAGCCGTTCCGCGGTCCAGCCGCTGATCGGGATGAACAGCGCCAGGCTCAACACGTAGCCGGTGATCGCCAGGTTGAGGCGCAGCGCGGTGGTATGCAGGCTGGCGGCCATCGCCGGAAATGCCGTGACGATGATGGTGGCATCGAGCTGCTCGATGAAGAAGGCGAACGCCAGCACGAACGGCACCAGCGCCAGCCGGCGCGGATCAAGCACGGCCGGCCTCCCAGGCCTGCAGGATCTGGGTGCCGGTGGCGCACCAGATCCCCGGCTCCCGGGCGAGTGCCGCCAGCAGCGTCTCCAGCGTGGCGATGCACCAGGGCTGGCCGACCACCCAGGGCGAGAGCGAGAGGGACAGGATGCGGCCCTGCGCCTCGGTCGCCTCGTCGAGCAGGAAGCGGGTCGCGGCCGCGATCTGCGCGGCATAGGCGGCGCGCGTCTGGGCGCGCTCGACCAGCAGCACCTTGTCCGACAGTTCCATGTTGCGCGGCAGGCTCAGCAACGGTCCCGCCTTGGTTCGCATCGGGAACGGCAGCTCGTCGTTGATCCAGTCGGTGACGTAGCGGATGCCGGAGCCGGGCAGCAGGTCGTAGGTGTTCATCGAGCAGGAATTGGCGGGCGAATGCCAGCCGGTGACCGCCTGCCCGGTGAGCTCGCGCAGCGTCGTGACCGATCGTGCGATCAGCGCCGCCTCGGCCTCAAGGTCCAGGCCGCCATGATGCAGCCGGCCCATATCGACGCCGCTGGCGACGATCTCGCACTGCCGCGAGGCGAGTGCCGCCGCCAGGGGCGGGTAACGGCGCAGCACCTCGGAATTGGCGGCGACGCTGGCGGTCAGTCCGAACCGGTCGAGCGCGCGGAGGATGCGGAAGATGCCGACGCGGTTGCCGTAATCGCGCTGGGTGTAATCCCAGTAGCTCGGATAGGGCCGCACCATGCCGCCGGTCGGTACGAACGGGCGGGTCGGCATGTCCATCGGGAAATGCTCGAGATCGATGGTGATCCACAGCGCCAGCCTGGCGCCGCCGGGCCAGCGCGCCGGGCCGGCCTCGATCATGGCGCGGCGGTCGAACCAGTCATGGTCCAGGCCGGCCCGGCGCTTTGGATAGCTGAGATAGTCCTCCGGCAGCACCGGGGAGCCGCTCACGACAGGGCTCCGGCGGCAACCGCGTCGTCATAGTGGTGGGCGTAGTAGTGCGCGGCGATCTCGGCCGCGGTCGGCCGCCAGACCCCCTCCTTCGAGCCCACATAGTCGAGCAGTCGCGCCAACGCGGCGAGCCGGTGCGGCTGGGCGATGAGGTAGGGGTGCAGCGGCACGCACATGACGGTGCCGTTCTCCGCACCCTCCTCGTAGAGGCGGTCGAACTGCGCGCGCAAGATCGATCCGTACTCGTCGGCACTCGCGTTCTGCATCAGGAACAGGGGGTGGTCGTTCACCGTCAGCGAATACGGCACGTTGACCAGGCGGCCGCTGCGCACCTTGATCGGCGTCGGCTGGTCGTCATGGTAGAAATCGAGCGTGTACTGGATGCCGGCTTCCGCCAGCAGGTGCTGCGTCGTCGGCGTCGCACTCAGCGCCGGCGACAGCCAGCCCTGCAGGGTGCGGCCGGTATGGCGCCTGAGCGAGTCCTGGCAGTCTCGGATCACCTCGCGGACCTGGTCGTCGGTCATGTTGTACAGGTAGCGGGTATTGTAGATGCCGTGGCTGAACAGCTCCCAGCCCATCTCGCAGCATTGCGAGACGATCTCCGGATAGTGGTCGCACAAAGCGAGGCTGAGCGAGACGCTGCCCGGAAAGCCGCGCTCCCGCATCACCTTTGCCAGGCGCTGGAAACCGACCCGGTTGCCGTAGTCGCGCCTGGCGTAGTTCAGCATGTCCGGCACCGGCCGCGTCCAGAGGTACCGGCTCGGGTTGCGCGGGGGGTCGAGCTCGTAGAATTCGAGATTGGGCGCCACCCAGAAAGCGATGCGGGCGCCGTCCGGCCAGACGATCCGCGGCCGGCTGCCGTCATCGGGGCTGTACGCGTAGTAGCCGGGCTCGGCGAGCAGCGGCGCGGTGCTCATCGGATCGGGCTCAAGCGCGGGCCTCGAGCTGGCCGGGGATGTGCTCCGCGTGATGCTCCAGATACCACGCGGCCATCTCCTCGCGCGTCGCCCACCAGACCGCGTCGCGCGACTGCACGTGCGCGATGAACTCGCGCAGCGCGCGGATGCGGTGCGCGCGTCCCGAGACGTGCGGATGCAGACCGACATTCATGATGCGGCCGGTCCTGGCACCTTCCTCGTAGAGCACGTCGAACTCCTCGATCAGCACGTCGCGGAACTGGTCGGTGGTGAAGTTCTTGCGGGTGATCAGGGTGAAATCGTTGATCTCGTTCGAGTACGGCGTCGCGACGATCGGGCCGTGCGGCGTGCGCAGCAGGAACGGCTGGTCGTCGTTCATGATGTCGCAGTAGAAGGTGCAGCCGTTCTCGGCGAGGATGTCGGCGGTGCGCATCGTGCCGCGCAGGCTCGACGACAGCCAGCCCTTGGCAGGGCGACCGGTATAGTCGCGGAATCTCTGCAGCGAGCGCTGGATGATGTCGCGTTCGCGGTCGGGGTCGCGGGCGAAATCGGTCAGCAGCTCGCCCTGTTCCCAGTTGTGCGGCAGCAGCTCCCAGCCGCGCTCCAGGCAGGCATCGACCATGGCGGAACGCCGGTCGAAGGTGACGGCGTTGGTGCTGCAGGAGGCACGGACCCCCATCTCGTCGAAAAGCTCGTAGAGCCGCCAGAGGCCGACGCGCTGGCCGTACTCGCGCCAGGTGTAGTTCGGGAAGTCGGGCGTGTTGCCGGGCAGCACGTCCGGCAGGATCGCGGGGCCGCCGGCATAGTACGGCTTGTCGGTGGGCTTGGTGAGGTCCCAGGTCTCGAGGTTGAAGGTCAGGATGACCGCGATCCGGGCACCCCCGGGCCAGCGCAACGGGTTGCGTTGCGGCATCGGGACGTAGTCGTACTCCATCGTGGCACTCCTCAGTGTTCCAGCAGCAATCGGCCGAATCCCTCGATCGTGTCGGTGATGCCCAAGGTGCGAAGCGCGTGCCAATAGGTCGCGGTGTTGATCGCGATCACCGGCATCTCGAGCCAGGACTCCGCCTGCGCCGCCAGTGCGGCGAACGCCAGGTTGGTGCCGCATTGCACGACGGCGTCGACGCCGTCGCTGACCTCCTGCACCGCGCGCCTGAGCGTGCGCGGGGTCTCGTGCGCGATCAGCATCGGCGAGGGGCTTCTCAGGCCCTTGACGTGCACGACCTCGTAGCCGAGGTCGGTGAAGAACCGGCGCACCTGCGCGTCCGCGACCGGCATGTACGGGGTGACGATGCCGAGCCGCCGGATACCGCCATAGGCCCGCAGCGCCGCGTCGACGGCGCTGGATCCCATGATCACCGGCTTGCCCCGGGTCTTCTCCTCGAGGCTTGCCTGCAGCTTCTCCGCGCCGCCGCTGCCGTCCCAGAACGTCTCCGCCGACATGCCCATGACGACGCAGTCCGGCGACATCGACATGGCGACGTCGACGGAGGCGCTGGTCGCGTCGCGGATGTTCTGCAGCATCGCCATGAAGCTGGCGTCGTCATGCACCTTGGTGTCCGGGATCGGGATGCGGCAGAAATGGTTGGTGACGCCGCGCGGGCGCATGTCGTCATATTCGGGTTGCACGCTGGTATTGGTCGAAGGTGCCAGGACTGCGAACTTCGCTCTCCAGCCCAACGTGTCGACCATGAACCCCTCCGGCAGCACGGATCCGTCAGATGCGGCCGCACGCATCCGTCGCTCAAGTCGCAAGCAGCGTTGTGACCGTCTGGCGAGCAGATCGACGATGCCCGGCTGCGCCGGACAGGATCCAGGCTAGGGGTCGCGTGGAGATGTCCGGAGGGAGCCATGGCCGCCTACATCGTCGCGACCGTGCGGATCTTCGACGCCGAGCGCTTCAAGGCGTACGGAGCCAAGCTCGGCGACCTGAGCGCCAGGCACGGCGGCGAGGCGCTGGTGCGTGGCCAGGTGCAGGACTTCCTCGAAGGCGACGGGCCGGCCGGGGAGCGCGTGGTGGTGACGCGGTTCGCGGACGCGGCATCGGCACGGGGCTACATCGCATCCGCGGAGTATCAGGCGGCGCACAGCCTGCGGGTCGGGGCCGCGGACGTGGTCATGCGCCTCGTCGTGGACTGAAGGTTGGGGCTCCGCCCCAAGCCCCACCAAAGGCTCGCCTTTGGAAACCTCTTTATAAGACAAATGGATTCTTAAGGCTGAGCCCTAAGCGATTGAGCCGCGAGGCGGATCAATGGGCGGAGCCCTGGCCTAGAGCGTTTTCCGTTCGCGTTCGCTCACGGAACCCGCTCCAGCTCGTTGTTTT
>CAXUCM010000212.1:0-6571 GCA_964249315.1 uncultured Acetobacteraceae bacterium
TGATGCAGAACCGTCTGCGATGGCGATCCTCTTCGGCAACAGTCAAGGTTCTTCGACTCTACATTCCAGAATCGTATTTTCTCGAGGCCGGCGAGGAGTATCGCCGCGCGGGTATGAAGCTGCCATTACGTCTTCCAGACGCGCTTCAGTTTGCGGATCCTACCGTATTCGCGGTGGCTGGTTCCCTGGCGGAACAAGTGGGACTCGGAGCGCCCAATCTATACGCGGAAGCCGGTGCCCGCTTCCTGGCCGCACATCTTCTGCTTACGATGAATCGCTCGACGGTCCAGAGCAGGCAGCGGAACGCCGGGAATGACCTTACCGACCAGCGTCTTCACCGAGTGCTGGAGTTTATGGAAAACAACTTCGCACGTGACGTAACCCTGCAAACGTTGGCCGGCGAAGCAGGCATCAGCCTCTTCCACTTCACCCGGTTATTCAAGGCGAAGGTGGGCGTCACTCCGCACCGTTACGTGGTGTTGTTGAGGATGCAGCATGCGCGATCGCTGCTGCGCCGTACGGACCTGTCTATTGCTGAAGTCGCTCTCGAGTCGGGCTACGCGCATCTCGGTCATTTTGCAGCCGCCTTTAAGAGGGAATTTGGGCTGCTTCCCAGGGCTTTTCGCGGGCAGGAGCGGCCCTGACCGGTGCCACCCGCTATAGCGCAATTTTTGGATAGAAAAGAGCAAGTCTCGGAGATTGGGAACTGACAGGATCGACTCTAAGCTTCAAAAGCATACGCTTTCGCCGGATCGAGCTGTAGCGGGAGACAGCATGCCAGGAAAGCCAAAAGGGACGAGGAGAACATTCATGGCCGGAGAGTCGCTCAGTATCAATGAGGTTGGGGAACAACAGCGGAAGGTTGCGTCCCAGGCAGGGCGACAGGCTCCATTTTGGCTTGAGGGGGCTGTACGGTCTTCGCGGCGTGGCCAGTTCTGGGTGCCGGGCGAGCGCGTCACGGTGGACGGGCACAGCTACCAGCATGGCCCTATGTACGTTTCGTGGGAGGCACCTGAGAACGTCACCCGGCCGTACCCTTTGGTGCTGATTCATGGCGGCGCCATGCAGGGCACGGAGTGGCTCGACACGCCCGATGGCCGTCCCGGGTGGGCGCAACGATTCGTTGAGGCCGGATATGCCGTCTTTGTTGTAGACCGGCCCACCCAAGGGAGATCGCCGCTTTCGCCACAGATCATGGGCAAAATCGGGCCCGCTTTCGCATACGAGGAAGGCGAAGAAGTTTTCTTCCCAAATAAGACTCTCGACAAGCACACGCAATGGCTCTTCCAGGCTGACGATACCGAGGCTTTCGATACCTTTATTGCCGCTTTCGGTCCTTTGCCTGAGGACATCAAGGTGTGGCAGAAGCTGGATCAGGATCGCCTTGCCAAGCTGCTCGCCAAGTTGGGGCCGGCGGTGTTGGTGACCCACTCCGCATCGGGTTCTGACGGCTGGCTTGTCGCGGATCGCCGTCCCGATTTTGTTGCCGCCATCATCACGATCGAGCCGATGGGACCGCCGTTCGGGAAGACACCGAATATCGGCGCGCTGGACTGGGGGTTGACCGCGATCCCAATTACCTACGATCCGCCGCGCGCAACGCCCGAAGACGTGCGCGCCGCCGACCCCGCAACTTTGCAAATTCCTGCTCTACGCGGCATGCCGGTTGCGGTCGTGAGCGGAGAGGTGTCGCCGCAATCGAAGTACGCGCCTGACATGGTGGCTTTTCTGACGCACGCCGGTGCCGCCGTCGACGCGCTCCATCTGCCTAACCTGGGGATACATGGAAACGGGCACGGGCTGATCTACGAAAAGAACTCCGACCAGACGATCCAGCCTGTGTTGCAGTGGCTCGACCGCAACGTAAAGGGGTCGAAAGGAGCTTAGGCATGAAGACCGTATTTGTGACGTACGCGGGTGACTCGAGCACCCGCTTCGACCGCCAGTACTATGTGGAAAAGCACCTGCCGCTGGTCACCGCGGCCTGGGGACCTCACGGCATGCAGAGCATCGCTGCCTTCTTCCCGGCTGGAACAGGGGAAGGGACGATCGCGGTTTGCGTGTGTGAGTTTCGCGATGACGACGCGATCACGGCTTCGTTGCACGCCCCTGAAACCAAGGCCGTCATGGAAGACGTTCCGCGCTTCACCGACGCCAAGCCGAGGCAACTGCAAGCCACGTCGCTGACCGCTTAGGGGCCGTGTTGCAAGCACTTTAATCAGGAGAGATTGCATGAGACTTGTTCCCATTCCGCCGGCAGAGCTCAACGATGCACAGCGCCAGCTTTTCGACAGCATCGTCGCCTTTACCCGGGCACAGAATCCCAAATTCCTCATCGCCGATGAACAGGGAGCCCTGGTAGGTCCGTTCAATCCGATGGTGCACTTTCCGCAGTTCGGCAATGCGGCTTGGGGAGTGAACCTCGCTCTATCGAAAAACACAACGTTGCCGAAGCCGGTCCACGAGTTGATCATTCTCGTCACGGGTGCGCGCTTCACTTCTCGTTATGAAATTTACGCACATGAGCTGGTCGCAGGCGATGCGGGCCTTTCAGATGCCAAGATCGCCAGCCTGGCTGCGGGTGGCCGCCCCAGTGATTTAAACGAGGAGGAGGGCATCGCCTTCGACGTGGCCTCCGTGCTGGTACGTGGAGCGCAGCTCCCCGATTCCACGTATCGGGCCGCGGTTGCTGCCTTTGAAGAGCAGGGTGTTGCCGAGATGATTTACCTGGTCGGCTTCTACTGTCTCATCTCGGTTCTGCTGAATGGATACGACGCAGCGGTTCCCGGACGTGCGGAAATCCGCTAAACCCATCTCAACGCGAGGAGCAGCTATTCATTGTCACCGCTAAGCCGAAGAGACTTCATAGCAAGCGCACTCGCCGCAGGAGGCGCCATGGTCGCACCGGAATCCTCATACGGAGAAGAGAGTGTGCCGCCAACTTCAGGCGCGGCTCCGGCCGTCGAGCCGCACACGATCCGCAGCGTGGATGTCGATCTGACGATCAATGGCGCGCAGCACCGCCTGGCCAGTCTGGACGTGAACGCCACGCTGCTGGACTGCCTGCGTGACGCGCTGCACCTGACCGGGACAAAGAAGGGCTGCGGTCTGGGCCAATGCGGTGCCTGCACCGTGCTAGTAGATGGCCGCCGCGTCAACGCCTGCCTTTGTCTGGCCGTCATGCAACAAGGCAAGCAGATCACCACAATCGAAGGCATCGGCATAGAAGGCGATCTCCATGTGCTGCAGTCCGCTTTCATCCGGCACGATGCCTTTCAGTGCGGCTACTGCACCTCCGGACAGATCATGAGCGGCCTGGCATGCATCCACGAAGGCCACACGCGAAGTGACGACGAAGTCCGCGAGTGGATGAGCGGCAATCTGTGCCGCTGCGGAGCGTATACGAACATCGTGGCCGCCGTGCGTGAAGCTGCGCAAGGGAGTGTCGCCAAGTGACTCCGTTTACCTACGCAAAGCCGGAAAGTGTTGCGCAGGCCGTACGCAGCGGGGCCGGTCATCAGTCCGACGCGAAGAGCTCTGCGTTGGACTTCTTCGCGGGTGGTACGGACATGATGCAGCTGATGCAGGAGCGCGTGCGCAACCCGGAGCACGTAGTCGATATTACGGGGCTCCCGCAACTCGACAGGATAGAGGTAGGCGAGCAGAGCACGCGCCTGGGAGCGCTGGTGCGTATGAGCGACGCGGCATCACATCCGCATATCGTTGAGGTGTTTCCGGTTGTGGCGGAAGCCCTTCTCGCGAGTGCCTCGCCCCAGGTTCGGAACCTGGCGACTCTCGGCGGGAATCTGCTGCAGCGCACGCGTTGCGGCTACTTTCGCGACGTAGTCACCCCGTGCAACAAGCGCATTCCGGGAAGCGGCTGCCCGGCGATCGACGGGCAGAACAGAGGTCTTGCCATCCTAGGCACGAGCCAGCGCTGTATCGCCACGTACGCCGGCGATTTTGCGAATGCGCTGATGGTCCTGGACGCGAGCGTCCTTATCGCCGGCAGCGCCGGACTCCGGACAGTCGCTCTCGCCGACTTGCACCGGCAGCCCGGCGACACCCCGCATCTGGAGACACATCTGCAACCTGGCGAGCTGATCGTTGCGATCGAGCTTCCACATCTGGCCGTGGGTCTTCGTTCGCACTACCTAAAGGTGAGAGACCGCACCAGTTTTGCGTTTGCGTTGGCCTCGGTAGCTGTGGGGCTGGATATGGCATCCGATGGCACCGTGCGCGATGCGCGAATTGCCGTGGGAGGAGTAGCGACCACGCCGTGGCGCCTGCCTCGGGTGGAGCAGGCATTGCGAGGGCACAAACTCGACGCGGAACTTTGTCGCGCGGCGTCGGCCCTTGCCTCTGCGGACGCCGTGCCGCATGGACAAAACGCCTTCAAAGTAACTCTCTTAGAGCGAGTCGTGGCTCGCGGCCTGGAAGAAACGGGAGGGCTCGCATGACTGCCACCGTCGGACAACCCATAACCCGCGTTGACGGGCCGGTCAAAGTCACCGGAAACGCAAAGTACGCTGCGGAGTTCGCCCCCGAAGGCCTTGTCTACGCAGCTCTGATCGAAAGCACGATTCCGGCGGGAACGATTAAGGCGATAGACAGCACCGCGGCTGAAGGCGCACCCGGTGTTCTGCTTGTCCTCACCCATCGCAATGCACCCAGACTCCCGTATCTGCCTGCTAAAGAGCGGGCCGCCGTGGAGCCCGTCGCGGGCGAGGCTTTGAAGGTGCTGCAGGACACCCGCGTTCTTTTTAGCGGGCAGCCGATCGGTGTCGTCGTGGCTGGAACGCAGTCACGGGCGGAGCACGCGGCCTCGCTGGTCCGGGTGGAATACGAGTTTGAGCCAGACCCTCTTATCCGTTTCGATCCCAGGCAGGCGCAGCCGGCATCTGCTGCGGCAGAAAAGAAAGGCCGCGGCCCCGAAAGCCGACAGGGCGACGCCGACGGCGCTTTCGCAGCGGCCTCGTTCAAAGTGGATGGAACCTACATGCAGCCGCGCGAACACCACAACGCGATGGAGCCCCACGCTACCGTGGCGCACTGGCAGGGCGACACGCTGACGCTTTGGGACAAGACGCAATGGGTCTACAACGACGCGGATGAAATCGCCCGCGTGTTCGGCATCGCAGCTGAGTCTGTGCGCGTGATCAACCCGTACATCGGCGGCGCGTTTGGATCGGCGCTGCGCACCTGGCCCCACGTCACCCTCGCCGCGCTGGCCGCACGACAGGTTGGCCGGCCCGTGCGCTTGGAGCTAAGCCGTCGCCAGCTTTATTCTTCGATCGGCTTTCGCCCACGTTCAGAACAGCACGTCCAGTTGGGAGCCGACAGGGACGGCCGCCTCCAGTCGCTCATTCAGGAAGCGGTAGCCCAGACCTCGACCTACGAAGAGTTTGCCGACGCTACGCTCGACGTCCCGGCTTCGACCTACGCCAGCGAGAACCGCCGCACGAAGTACAGCCTGATCCCGATGCACACGAACACGCCGACGCCGATGCGCGGGCCCGGCCACGCCACAGGTCTGATCGCGCAGGAAATCGCGATGGACGAACTGGCGGCAACCCTTGCAATCGACCCCATCGAACTACGCCTGCGCAACTTCGCGGAACGCAACCCACGCAAGGATTTGCCGTGGTCCAGCAATGGCCTGCGCGAGTGCTACCGCTTAGGTGCGGAGCGCTTTGGCTGGAGCACGCGTAACCCGAAGCCACGTTCGATGCGCAACGGGCGCAACCTCGTCGGCATGGGTATGGCCACGGCCATGAATCCGGCGCCGCGCTATCCTTCGAAGGCTTCCGCCACGCTGTTTGCAAATGGCACTGCCGTTGTACGTAGCGCCACCAGCGACATGGGGCCCGGCACCTACACCGCCATGACGCAGATCGCCGCGGATGCACTCCATCTGTCCCTGGAGCGGGTCCGCTTCGAGCTCGGCGACACACAGATGCCGATCGCGAAAGAACATGGCGGGTCTACGACGACGGTCAGCATCGGCCCGGCAATCCGGGCAGCCTGCGCGGCCCTGCAGGCTAAGCTTGACGCGCTGGTGACCGATGCAGGAACGCCGGGCAAGCATGAGCCGGCCGACATTCTCAAGCTTGCCGGTTTGGACAAACTCGAGGCAGAAGGAAGCGCGGAGCCCGGCGACACGCAGAAGCAATATTCCACCTACTCGTTTGGCGCTGTATTCGTCGAGGTCCACATCGACCCCGATTTTGGGACGGTTCGGGTGCCTCGCATCCTGGGTGCCTATGACGCTGGACGCGTCATCAATCCGCGGCTTGCGCACAGCCAATGCATCGGTGGCATGGTCGGTGGCATCGGGATGGCGCTGCTCGAAGAGGCGGAGTGGGATGCTCGCTTCGGCCGGGTGATGAACGCCAACATCGCCGAGTATCTCGTGCCCGTTTGCGCGGATGTACTGGACCTCGATGCGATCTTTGTGCCCGGAGAGGATACCGTTCTCAGCCCGCTCGGCAGCAAGGGTCTGGCCGAGCTGGGCCTCTGCGGGGTTGCGCCTGCCATTGCAAATGCGGTCTGGCACGCAACGGGAAAACGC
>CAXUCM010000213.1:0-6548 GCA_964249315.1 uncultured Acetobacteraceae bacterium
TCGAGCGTGTTTTTGCTCCATGGGTGGCGGCAGCGGCTTTTGTTGCCAGCTCCTTAGGTTGCGGTTTGCTCGCTGTGGATGGTCCCGCTGCAGCGCTCTTAGCCATTCCGGTCATCGGGTTTTCGTTTGGCGCCGAAGTGGACATCATGTCATATCTCGTAGCGCGTTATTTCGGTCTTTCGCGTTACGGCGTCATCTATGGGGTGATCTACGCCGCTTTCGCAGTCGGCGCCGCGATCGGGCCGCTTGTCGCCGGCAAGATCTTTGACCATGCTCATTCTTACCATGTTGCCATCTGGGGAGCCGCTGTCGTGCTGCTCGCCGGCGCTGCGAGCTTTGCGAGTCTGCCACGTTTTGCAAAATTGCCCCGTGACGTCACCGCTGAAACGAAGCCGACATGAACTCGGGATCCCTCGAGGTCGACGAGACCCATGACCCGTCCCGTGCAAGCTGGGTAGAAGACGCCAACGTGGTCGGGCACGACTTCCCGCTCCAAAACTTACCGCTCGGTGTCTTTTCACCGGGTCTGACCAGCGCGCCAAGGGTCGGCGTTGCCATCGGTGACCATGTGCTCGATCTTGCGGCCGCCGGTGCTGCGGCGCTGCTGCCGGAAGTTCGCGACCAACACCTGCTCGCCTCCTCGCTGGACGGATTGCTGGCGTTAGGACAGCCGGTGCTGAGAAGATTGCGGCGATGTGTCTTTGCCTTGCTGTCAACCGGGAGGGCGGCGAACGGCGTCTACAGCCGGCGTGAGGAGGTCTTGCATCCTCTCGGCCGCTGCCAGATGCAACTTCCAACCAGCGTGCCGGACTTTACCGACTTTTATGCCGGTATCGAGCATGCACGTCGGGCCGGCGCCATCGCCCGACCGGGCTCAACACTTGCCGCTAACTATGTCTGGCAGCCGATCGCCTATCACGGGCGTTCATCTACCGTTCGCGTAAGCGGCGAACCGGTTCGACGACCGTCGGGCCCGCGGCTACCGCACGGTGCGGCTACCCCAGTATTCGGGCCCTCCGCAGCACTCGATTTCGAACTGGAACTTGGCCTGCTGCTGTGCGGACCGGCTGGCGCTTCGGCATCTATCGCAGGGGCGGCGGAACGGATCGGTGGCGTTTGTCTTTTGAACGACTGGTCCGCTCGAGACATCCAGCGCTGGGAGATGGCACCGCTTGGGCCATTCCTGGGCAAGAGCTTCGCCACCACCATATCACCCTGGCTGGTCACACTGGACGCGCTCGCGCCGTTCCGTATCCCGGCCGCCCTTCGCACCGTCGACCAGCCGCCGCTTATGGCCTATCTCGACGACAGGGTGGATCAGGCGCGAGGCGGCCTCGACATCGATCTCGCGGTCCACCTCACGTCGCCGACAATGCGGCGCGACCACCTGGAGCCCGAGTTAATCACCAGGTCCAGCTCTCGCCACCTGTTCTGGACGCCTGCACAGATGGTCGCCCACCAGGCGGCGAATGGCTGCGTGCTCAGACCCGGCGATTTGCTGGGCACCGGAACGATCTCGGGGTCGGAAATCGTCGAGTCTGGCAGTCTGCTGGAACTGACCCACGACGCGCGGGATCCCCTTGTTCTTCCTTCGAAGGAGCGCCGCGGCTATCTGGAGGACGGCGACGAGGTGAGGTTCTCCGCTCGCTGCCTGCGGGACGGCTTCGTCCCCATCGGCTTCGGGCGCTGCGAGGCTCGCGTGAGTCCCGCAGGAGTTCCATCGTGACCTTGGTCGACCTGTCGGTGCCGCTGCAGTGCGATCCCTACGCCGATCCGCCGTCCAACCAGGTGGAGATCTCCTACCTCGACCACGAACAGACTGCTCCCGGCATGGTTGCTCGTTTTCCGGGCCTCACGATCCAGGACCTGCCGGACGGCAAGGGTTGGGCGGTGGAGCACCTGAAGCTCTCCAGTCACAACGGAACCCATATGGACGCGCCTTGGCACTACCACCCCACCATGGATGGGGGCGCCCCGGCTATGACCATCGACCAGGTGCCACTCGATTGGTGCATGCGTCCGGGCGTCAAGCTCGACTTCCGCCATCTGCCGGACGGCTACGTGGTCGGGGCTGCGGAGATCGATGCTGAACTCGACCGCATCGGCCACCGGCTTTCGCCGCTGGAGATCGTGCTCTGCAATACCAGCGCTGGCGCACTCTACGCACAGCCCGGCTACGTCGACAGCGGCTGCGGCTTCGGCCGCGAGGCGACGCTGCACCTTGCCCGACGCGGGGTCCGCATCGTCGGCACCGATGCCTGGAGTTGGGACGCCCCGTTCAGCCACACCGCCAGCCGATTTGCCGAAACCGGCGATCCAACAATTATCTGGGAAGGACACAAGACCGGGCGCGAGATCGGTTACTGCCAGCTCGAGAAGCTGCACAACCTAGAGCGGCTACCGCCGCACGGCTTCCACGTCATCTGTTTCCCCATCAGGGTGGCGCGAGCATCGGCAGGCTGGACCCGCGCAGTGGCCCTGTTGCCGGAGACCGCGATTGGCTAGAACGCTCGACGTTCACCACCATCTCGCGCCGCCGGCGCAAGTGGCCGCACTTGCCGTCGAAGGCGCGCTTCTGCCAATACCCACTCGCGGCTGGTCCATTGTCCAGTCACTAGAGGCCCTGGATCAGGCTGGGATCGATATGGCCATGCTGTCCGTCGCCCCACCGGGGCTCCGAACGGCAAAAGCCGCTGCTTTGACCGTTGCACGGGCCTGTAACGACGACGCACGCAGTGTGGTCGATACCTACCCAACCCGCTTCGGCTTCTTTGCCACCCTGCCTCTTTCCGACGTGGCCGCTTCCATCTTGGAGGCCGACTATGCGCTGGACCGGCTCGGCGCGGCCGGCGTGCTGCTGTTCACGAACATCGCCGGCCGATATCTCGGTGATCCGGCCTACGTTCCCCTCTTGGACCATCTCGATGCCCGCTCCGCGGGCGCCTTCGTGCATCCAATCAGCCATCGCTGCTGCTGCAACGTCGTCCCCGACGTGTCCGACACGGTCATCGAATACGGAGCCGAGACGGCGAGAACCCTAGTCAGCCTCTTGATCTCGCCGGCGCACCGCCGACGCTCGAGGCTGAAGATGATCTTTTCTCATGCAGGAGGTGTTATTCCCGCGCTCACTCAGCGTCTTACCTCGCTTGCGCTGCAGAGGGGAGAGCCCGATCCCGAGATGCTTGTCTTCCGCGAGCTCCAGCGCTTCTTCTACGACACGGCACAAGCCGGCAACCGGATCAATCTAACCGCGCTACGCCACATCGCTCCCTTGGACCACATGCTGTTCGGCTCCGACTTTCCATTCGCCGCCATCAACCATCAGGTGCAGGGTTTGCGAAACTCCGGTCTTGACGAGGCGGAGCGCCTAGACATGCTCGCCGCCAACCCCCTCCCGTTCAATTTCTGAGGCGTCGGGACAATCGATCGAAAGGACAACGTATGGCTCTCACAGCCGTCACGACCCGATTTGGAAGATTGCACGGGACGATGGAGGACGGCGTGAGCGTCTTTCGCGGCGTCCCATATGCCAGGCCGCCCATAGCCGACCTCCGATTCCGGCCGCCCTTGGCGCCAGAACGCTGGGCTGGCTCCCGGAACGCTTCGCGGCATCGACCCGCATCCCTGCAGGTCAACGCTAAGAACCAAGATAGAGTATTATCGACTCTTAGGGAGATCACCGGTGGTAAGGTTCGGGGGATAAAGAACTCTCCGCCCTTTTCTTCGGTCACCTACTTTCAGGACAGCGTAGACGAAGACTGTCTTTACTGCACGGTCTGGACACCGGCCATTACGCCCGCGGACAAGCTGCCCGTCTACGTTTACTACCACGGCGGAGCCAATGCCGGGAGCGCCGGCTCTATGCAGCTGGAGCGCGGCGCGCACCTGGCACGCGATGAGGGGATCATCGTCGTGCGTCCCAACTACCGACTCGGAGCGCTGGGCTGGGTGCATTTCGGTCTGATCTGCAATGGCTTGACCGAGGCCGTGAACCTAGGCGTTCAGGATCAGCTGGCGGCCTTGAGATGGGTTGCAGACGCCATAGAGGCGTTCGGCGGCGACCCGGACAACATAACCGTGGGAGGAGAGTCCGCCGGTGCCACTGCAGTATCGCATCTGCTGGCGAATCCCGAAGCCCGCCCCCTCTTCAGGCGGGCCATCCTGCAGTCGTTTACTCCCTTCAATCAATGGTCGACTCAACTTCACGAAGATGCCGTCGACGTCGTAGACATGTATCTCCGCCATCTCGGCACCCGTAACGATGAGGAATTGCGCAAAGTCGACGGTCACAAGCTGCTCGCCATCAATCTGGCTCTTGTGCCTTTCTTCGAGGCTGATAGCAGTTGCGCCTGGCGTCCTCTAGGCGGTGTTGTAGACGGGCACTTTATCCCGGAGCAACCGGTAAAGTTCCTGATTGGTGGTTCGCTTCCATCTCATCTGAGTCTCATGATCGGTTTTGCCAAGGACGAGTGGCAGTTCTTCCGCGGGCACTCGGATACGATAAGCGTGGGATCGGTTGAGGATTGCATCGCCGTCCTAGCTCAGGTCTTTGGATCGGGGCCTGCGCGCATGCTGTTTGAAAGCTGGGCCGCGGCAAACCCCGGGCGTCGGCCGGGCCGGATACTAAGCGATATTATGTCCTTCAACTTCTTTAAGCTTCCGGCATTGAGAATTGCCGAACGCGTGCAGGCTATCGGCGGTCGCACCCACCTGTTTGAATTCGCTTTCGACCTTCCGGGTAAGGGCGGCCAGCTCGGCGCCTTCCATACCGGCGATATGCCGTTTATCTGGCGCAACCTCTCTGAAGAAGACCTTGCCAAGTGGCCGGCCTTCAAGGGTGTTGACGTTGCTGCGATAGAACGGAGCGCTGCGCGGTTTGGCTGTTTGTACGGTTCTTTTATCCGAACCGGCGAGCCCGGTCCTTCATGGCCCTGCTACCAATCGGATCGGACTATTCTTGAACTTGGTGTCGAAGTCGAAGCCAAACCGCAACTGCTCGCCAGTGAAGTGAAGCGATTCGAAACGACTGGTCTTAGAGACGTCGGTGATCTCGAGGCTCGTCTCCTAAGCAATCTCCGTTCAGCGCCAGGGATCCGAAGGTAGAGCTCCTTCTATACGGATCTGGATCGGCCGGCTCCCCGCCCTCACGGTGAAGTTGCAATCAACTATGTGATCTTTCATCCCAATCGATCGCAAGTCTTGTTCTGATTCGAGGACTTGAGCAGAATTCCATGCACAACTTCGTATCGTCAGAGGAGCCAGGCAAAGATCGAGGTGGTTGGGTAACCGCACCACGGGGTCAGCACTACTATAACAGGATGGCTGCTGCAAGCAGTTCGCGGGGCCGTTTGTAGTTGACTAACTAATAATAAAACTGGGAGCGTTCAATGCAAGTCCGAACCATCGGCACAATTTGTTTGTGCCTCGTTCTATGTCGACCTGCTCAGGCAGCAGAGGGTGCTGTGTATGGGGGCCCGATCGGCGGGACTGACATCCGCAACGCCTATCTACCGCCGCTTCCCGGTTTTTATCTTGGAGTTGCCAACGTTCCCGGATTCGCAGGGATCATTGTTGGCAACAATGGCGGCGGAAGCCGCACGTCGCGGCGGGTCAACCTCGGCTACGACATCCAGGCCCTCGGGTTGGTCTACGCCTACCCGTTCAAGCTCTTTGGGGGCTCCCTCGCAAGCGCCGCGCAAGGATCTTACACACCATACCTCCGCTTCTCGATTAATAATCATACCGAAGACATTGACGGTTGGGGTGATTTGTATGCAGACGTTCTGAAGTGGTCGAGGCTTTTTGGAACATTATCGGCACCGAGGCCAGGTGCAACTCCACTTCCGTATGGTCTAGCAGTTCAAGCCGCCTATTCAATGATCTTCCCGATCGGGACCTACAACACTCACCAATTCACGACACCCGGGCACAACGATTACTTCATCATTCCAAACGCTGCCGTGACTTACCTGACGCCGCCGAATTTTCTCGGTGATGGCCTAGAGCTTAGTGCCCACCTATTTTATGATCATGCTACGACCAACCCAGACGACGCCTATACGACGGGCGATGTCCTCGACCTTGATTACGCGGTAACTGAGCGAAGCGGACGGTGGCAATATGGCGTCGCTGGTTTTGGTGCATTCCAAGTTGCGTCCGACGTTCAGAACGGGAGCATCGTCAAACCCGCCGGTAAATACTTCGATGCAGCAAAGATCGGACCTGTCGTCGCGTACGATCTTCCAAGATTTGGTATGACTTTCAAGGTAAAGGTTGGAGCCCCGCTGTATAACAGGAACACCATTTTCGGCCCGCAAGTCGTGTTCGCCATGGGCCTGAAGTTGTAGTCTCTCTGGTTCTATCATCGCTAGCGCCGGACAACCGACTGTTCCTCATAGCAGCTTGCCAGGTCACGCGTTCCGCATGATCCCGCGCGCAACTCGGGCGCCTCTTGCGAAGCGAAAGCGGCGCAGAGAGGCGGAGACGGTCTGGTGACGGAGGAGGTCGCGGAGTTCGCCGTGCTCGCAGCAGAAGCGGCTGGCAGCGTG
>CAXUCM010000214.1:0-6496 GCA_964249315.1 uncultured Acetobacteraceae bacterium
GTCGGCAAGCTCGGCGAGTACGAAGGCGCTATGCTGATCGAGGACGCTCCCGGCGCCATTGCAGGGCAGCCTGGCTCTCCAGGATGACCTTGAGAAAACGAAGGCGACGAGCGTGTAGGCTGCATCCCATACCCAGGCGTAGCGCCCGGGAGCAGGACAACCTGAGACGGGAGCCTCGCTCGCTCGCCTTCGCCTTAATTAACCGGCGCTACTCCGCCGCCACGAGTGCAGTCGAGTCGACGAGCTTGTCGATGGTGATCGGCAGGCTACGGACGCGAACGCCCGTTGCATGGAACACGGCGTTGGCGATCGCCGCGCCGGTGCCGACGATGCCAATCTCACCGAGGCCCTTGACGCCGAGATCATTGGTGAGTTCATCGGGCTCGTCGACGAAGATCACGTCGATCTCTTTGATATCGGCATTCACCGGCACGTGGTACTCGGCAAAATTGTGGTTCATGAAGCGGCCAAGCGCGTGGTCGGTGAAGGTCTCCTCCTCGAGCGCCGAGCCAAGTGCCATTACCACGCCGCCTAGGATCTGGCTACGCGCCGTCTTGGGATTGATGATCTTGCCCGCCGCGACGGCAGGCGCGATTGGCGAGGTTCTCGCTCGGCCCCAGCGCAGGCTCGGGGTTAAGCTCCGGCCATGACAAGAACAAAACGCCAGAGGCTGATCTACCGTCCGACCTAGAGGATCGAGCCGGCTATCTGACGTATGTCTGCTTCTCAAAATCGCCCTTGCCGGTCGAGTCACGTTTGTGGACCCACACCTCGCCGTCCAGCAAAGCATATTTGAGCTCCGTAGGGCGGAAACCGGTCATAGCTCTTGCACGCAGCAAGGGTGCATCCGCGACTGACCCATTTCCCATTTCTCCATCTCAGCCGGGTGATTTCGAGAAATGCGATTTGAGAACAGATTTTGGGAAAGCGGCGCCTGCTTCCACTTCCTTTCCCCACTGCGCGCGGCTTTCTCGCTCCACGTTGGTTGTGGGAAGCGAAATGCTATCTGGCAAGGAGTGCCCGGATGCGATCGGCCACGTTGGGATCGACAGGGTTGTAGACGACCATGCCGAGGTCGGGCCGCCCATCGACCGCGAAGCCTGAATATTCCAGCTCGATCGGCCCGAGGAGGGGATGGCGCAGACGCTTGGCGCCCTCGCCGTGGAAGCGCACGTCATTGTCCGCCCACAAGGCTGCAAATTCTGGACTGGTCGTCGATAGCTCGGTGACGAGCTGGCCGACCTCGGACACGGCGCCGGCTCGCGCCGCATCGGCGCGGAACGCGCCGACGACAAAGCGGGCGGTGCTTTCCCAATCTTCCTGCGACCCACGCACGCGGTCGTTGCGGAACACGAGGCGCAGGATGTTGCGCTCCTTGAGCGGCAACGCGCCGTAGTCGGTCAGCACGAGCGCCGCTGCCCGGTTCCATGCCACCACGTCCCAGGTGGCGGTCTTGATGATGGCGGGGCTGACAAGCATCGTGTCGAGCAGGCGTTGTAGGCGCGGGGTCACGGTGTCGGCCGCCTTGTAGCGGACCTCCGGTGGCCGGCCGAGTGCGAGCATAAACAGATGCTCGCGCTCGGCCTCGGTCAGCATGAGCCCGCGCGCGATGCGGTTCAGCACGTCGGGCGACGGAGCGCCGCCCCGTCCCTGTTCGAGCCAGGCATACCAGGTCGGACTGATGTTGGCGCGCTGCGCCACCTCCTCGCGCCGCAGCCCGGGCGTGCGGCGGCGCTGGGTCGGGAAGCCAAACGCATCTGGATCGAGCCGGCTACGACGATCCTTCAGGTAGAGGCCAAGGGAGTTGTCTAGGGTCATCGCCACCGTGAGCCTGTTGGTTTCTATAATAGGAAGATGTCACTACTTTTACTGGATCAAACTGCATTGAATTAGGGGCGATCTGCAACGGAGAAGTTCAATGCGGGTGTTTTTGACGGGTGCGACCGGCTTCATCGGCTCCCACATCATTCCCGAGCTGGTGGATGCCGGACATCAAGTGCTGGGCCTCGTCCGTTCGGATGCCGGCGCCCAGGCGCTGGTGGCGGCAGGAGCCGAGGCGCATCGCGGCGACATTGAGGATCTGGACAGCCTGTCGCGGGGCGCGGCCGGCTGCGACGGCGTGATCCACACCGCGTTCGACCACAATTTCGCGAAGTTTGTGGAGAACTGCCAGAAGGACCGCCGCGCGATTGAGGCGCTTGGCACGGGTCTGGACGGCACAGCCAAGCCGCTCGTCATCACGTCCAGCACCGCAATGGGATCGACTGTGCCAGGAGAGCCGGCATTAGAGGATGCCTTCAACGCTCATAGCCCCAATCCGCGGATCGCCTCCGAGCTGGCGGGGCAGGCATTGTCTGAGCGGGGCATCCACGTCGTCGCGATGCGTAACTCGCAAATCCACGACACGCGCAAGCAGGGCCTGGTCAGCGATGTGATCGAGCTTGCCCGCAAGAAGGGCGTATCGGCCTATGTTGGGGAAGGCACCAACTACTGGTCGGCGGCGCACGTCTCCGATACGGCTCGCCTGTACCGGCTGGCAATGGAGTGGGGCGGAGCCGGTGCGCGCTTTCACGGCACCGCCGAAGGCACGATCAGCTTTCGTGAAATCGCTCAGGCGATTGGTGAGACGTTCGGCTTGCCGGTGAAGTCGGTGAGCGTGGACGAGGCCGGTGCGCATTTCGGCTGGCTCGCGGCGTTCACGCCCAAGGACATGTCGGCGTCCAACACGCTGACGCGTGAGCGGCTGGGCTGGAACCCCGGAGGTCCGAAGCTTCTCGACGATATTCGCGCGATGAAGGCCGGGATTTAAGCCATGGGTGACTGCCGGATCAAGCGCGTCCGCCATGACACGCGTCGACGCACACTTGTCGTCGAGACCGTCGAAAGGCTGACCCCGCACATGGTGCGGATCAGCTTCACCTGCGTCGATCTGGACGGCTTCACTAGCTTGTCATTCGACGATCACGTGAAGCTGCTCTTCCCGGCCGACGATGGCGGCGCGGACCCGATGCGCGATTACACGCCGCGCCGTTTCGACGTGGCTGCCGGCCGACTGACGATCGACTTTGCGGTGCATGACGCCGGGATCGCGACTGCATGGGCGCTGGCCGCCCGCCCCGGCGATCGGCTCGATACTGGGGGCCCACGCGGATCGGCGATCATCCCGGCCGACTTCGACTGGTACTGGCTGGTCGGCGATGAGACGGCGCTGCCGGCGATCGGGCGGTGGGTCGAGGAAGCGCCGGCCAGAGCGATTGTCACCACCATCGTCCTCGTCGAGGAGCTGGCGGATCGGCAGCAGTTTCGAAGCAATGCCGCATGGGTCGGCATCTGGCCCACCCGTAGCGGTGGCAGCGACGATGCAGCGTTGCTGCGCGACGCCATGGCCGATCATGACTTTCCTGCCGGCGAAGGTTTCATCTGGATCGCGGCCGAGGCGGGCGTCGCCCGCGCCCTACGCGGCTACGTTGTCGACGAGCGGGGTCATCCGCGCGAGCGGTTGAAGGCGGGCGGCTATTGGGTTCACGGGCGAGCCGATGCTCACGACAAATTATACGACTGAAGGGCCGCTTTGAATTCACCCCTTTTTGGGGCGGAGCTGGCCGCCCCATCGCCGTTTCCTCCTTACGGCGCTCAGCCCTTCCCGGCTATGAACTGCCGAATGAAGGCTTCCGCAGCGCTGTGAGGTAATCTTTGCGAGCGCCAGCCGATGATACCATCGGGCCGGACCAGCGTTGCTTCGTCCTCATCCACGCCAAAAGTGGCTTTGAACGATCGGCAAGCCGGGAACCGAAATCCTCCCCGACCATCACGGTATCGACAGCAACGCGCCCACCCAGCTCGATCCACGCGCGATCGGCCGAGAGCAGCATGTAGTCTCGTCCGAACAGGTGCAGCGTCGATCGCCTTCCGACCTCACCATCTTCCCAAACGTGCGGCGCGCGCGTGCCAGGTTGGCCGGCCCAGACCTGCGGCGGTGCTGCCGAGGGTAGATCAGGCCCGGCTCCCACGACCGCCGCGGAACGGTTGAGCTGGCCGAACTCCATGGCGTCGTTTCCGAACAACGGCTCAGGCATGAACGTCACCGGGGCCCAACGCGCGTAGTCGGGACGCGAGAAGGTCTGCTGATACCGTAGCCAGCCGATCGGCCGACGCTCGGCGTCATAGGTATTAAGCAGCTTGGCGTTGGTTGTGCCGCCCAGCACCGCTGACAGCTTCCATGCCAGGTTCCAGACATCGTCGATGCCGGTATTAGCGCCAAATCCGCCGCGGGTCGGCGGAAGCTGGTGTGCCGCGTCGCCGGCCAGAAAGACGCGGCCCTGCCGGTAATGATCGGCAATCCGGCCGGCCAACTCCCACTTGCCCGTCGTGATGATCTCGAACGGCAGCTCGCGACCGAGCGCACGCAGTACTGCTGCCCGCATCTCCTCCGTGCCGCGCTCGCGCTCGTCGTCGAACATGAGCACCCAGCGACCATCGCCGTAGGTCGTCAGAAACACTTTGAAGCCGACCTGCTCGATTTCGAATTGTTGGGCTCCGCGGTCGAGCACGGCATCGGCATCCGGGCACCGGAACAGGACGCTACGCACCGTCCGCAGATGGCCGACGCCGCTGCGGGTGATACCCAGGCCTTCGCGGATCATGCTGTCGGCTCCATCGCACCCGACGACCCAATCGGCCGTGATTGTCTCCTCATTGCCATTAGCCCGATCACGGACCTTCGCCCTCACGCAGGCATCGTCCTGCACCAAGGCGATCAGCTCTACGCCCAGCTTGATCTCCGCTCCCGCCTCGACGGCCGCAGCGCGCAGGACCGGCTCCAGCCTGTCCTGCGCGATCGCCGCTCCGGTGCAGGGCGACAGGGCTGCATTGCGATCTGCCGGCTCGCCAGGGGTCCAGTCGGTCTCTCCGGCCCAATCGCCGAACAGGGTCTCAACCTGTATCCGGCGGAGCCGGGCACCTGGATCAACCTGCGGGATGCGACTGGCAATTCCGCAGGCTCGGTAATGCTCCATGGTGGTTTCGGTGAACCCCAGAGCGCGGGGATGGGGAGCGCTGCCCCTATGCTTGTCGATCAAAACATGTGGCACATGGTGATGACGCAGGAAAAGGGAGGCGGAGAGCCCGACAAGGCTTCCGCCGACGATGAGAACGGGAACATGGCGCATGGTGAGCGTCCTTCGAGACCATGCCGCGGGCCACAGCGTGAGGACGCTCGCGTGACCAGCCCACGTCGTCCGCGGCCACGGCCACGTCGGACTGAGCGGGGAGGTCGGGGCGCGCGAGGATGTCGGCGATGCGACAACCCACTGTCCGCCTGATCGCCGCGGTGTTGGCGTCGAACGGCAGCCGAGCCTCCTCGAAGTCGAGCAGCTGGGCGAGGCGCGGGCGGTGGGTCTGATGTCGCACCGCGGCGTCGATCACTCGACCGAGCGCGTCTCGCCCCATCGCAGTGGGGCTGATCGCCTCGATCTCGTCGAGAAGTCGCGCGGTTTGGCAATCGATCGCTGCACCATGCGCCACCCTGACTACGGCGGTCCGCGCCGCGCCGCATCGGCCGAGCATGCCGGCGATCGTCTTCATCCAGGCGAACGCCTCCTCGAGGCGCTTGCGGATGCGAATGGGATGGTCCTTCACCTTCGCCGCCGCCGCCTATAACTTGGCAAGACTTCCCAAGCTGCTGAACGCGGTCGCCTGATCTGTTCCGGGAGACGGCCAGACTTCGGAGAAGCGGCTTCCCCGCCGATATCACCCCCCTCAGCGATGCTCTTTCCGTCCCTTCGCCACAATCGTAGCGGCGTTCTTCACCAGCCTGCTAGTACGAAAGCCTGTCCGCTTCCGCCGCTTTAGGACGACTTGCTAACCCGCGCGCCGCCGCGATCGTCCATGTTCGTCTCTGCTGGTCGTGCTTGGCCGTCACGTCGAACGCCATGCTCCAGCCCGGCGACACCGCGGCAGCCAATGCGATCGGCAGTAGAGCCGAGATTGGCCGAGCCGATGTAGGGCACGAAGTGCTAACAGACCCGGATACAAATTGGTCCCTTCGATACGTCTCCCGGACAAGCCGGTCGTGTCAGACGCAATCGAAGGATAAGCTTTTCGGAAAGCGGGCGCCGCCAGACGCGTTTTTAAGTTTTTTGCATTTGGGAACGTGAACTCTACGGCAGCCGTAATGCTTCCGCCTCGATTGACGACCAAGATGCTGACGAAAATCATCAAATCGCATTGAAGGTAAGGCTCTCTCTTTGCTCGACTTTTCAACTCCGTACCAAAAGCGCAAAGTACACAGCTTCAGAGAACGAGTGCCTTCGAGAGCATATATGTCGCCTGTTGACGCTTAGCGAGGTAAATAGATAGTCGCCTACAAGCCTGTGTTTGCTTGGACTTTTCGGCTTTCCTCGAAAAGGAGAGACAATAAATCCAAGTAAACGCTGGCGGAAAGGGTGGGATTCGAACCCACGGTGGGCTTGCACCCACGGCGGTTTTCAAGACCGCT
>CAXUCM010000215.1:0-5556 GCA_964249315.1 uncultured Acetobacteraceae bacterium
CCTTTACCCGCCTGCAGGCGGCCGGCCCGCGGCGACGCGACGACTTCCTGGTCGCACTCGGCGACCCGGTCGGCGCCGCGTCCGACCGGGTCTCGGCGATCTGGCGGCTGCGCGACCTGGCCCTGCAGGAGGGCCGCGACCCGGTATTCTGGCAGGTCGGCGCCGAGCTGCTGCACCTCTACGAGGATCTCGGCCTGACCGTGTGGCCGCTTGATCCGGGCGGCTATTTCTGCTGCAGCGCGGAGCGGGTCAGGCTGGTGGAGCGTACGCTCAAGGTTGAGGTTGGGGCTCCGCCCCAAGCCCCGCCAAAGGCTCGCCTTTGGAAACCTCTCGATAAACAGATGGATTCTCAAGGCTGAGCCTTGAGCGATCGGGCCGCGAAGCGGATCGATGGGCAGAGCCCTGGCCTTTACGTCGCCACCCCCTGCCAGAATGCCGCCTCGCGGCCATGATCGGCGCGCAGCGCCTTCTCGTAGGCCGAGTGGTCGGGCGCATCACCGAACTCGGCCACGCGCGCGGCGAGGTTGGCACATTCATGCAGGTGTCGCGCGGCATCGCCGTAGCGCGACGCCCGGAAGGCCGCGAGCGTGGAGTCGATCATCGCGCGACGCAGCAGCGTGGCGGCGAGCGGGTGCTTGACCTCGAGCCTTTCGGCGGCCGGACCGAGCAGCTCGTACTGGCCGCCGTCCAGCTCGCGGATGCGGCCGAGCACCAGCTGGCTGGCCCGATGCAGGTCCGGCCATTCGATCAGGAAATGCAGCGCCCGATGCACGTCGCCATGGCCGAGCGCATGCTCCATCGCGCGTTGCTCGGCCTCGAAATCCTCGAAGTCGGGCAGCTTCGCCAGGTAGGCGCGCAGGTGGGTCGCATCGAGCGCCGCGAGGACGCGCTGCCAGCGATAGGCCTGCGCCTCCTCGGGCCTGCCGAGCGTCTCGAGTGTCGCGATGCGCGCCTGCTCCCATTCCGCCGGCATCCCGTCCGGGCGGACCGTGGCGGCTTCCAGCGCGTCCAAGGCGTCCTGCGGACGACCCGTCTTCAGCAGGCGCCGCGCGATCTCGGCGGCGACGCGGGGCGCCTTGCGCGCTCCCGCATCGAACTGCGCGATGTAGCTGTCGACGTCGCCCAGGGCCTCCGCGATCTGCCGCAGGACCGAGCTTGCGACGTGCTTTCGATGGTGGGCCTGCAGCTGGTCGGCATAGATCTTCCCACCGGTGCTCCATCCGATCACCTTCCGCTCGCGCTCGGGCGGGACCACGACCGGCTCGGCCTGCCACGACTCGACCAAGCCCTTCATCAGGCCGAGCCCCGGGGCCCCGAGTTGCGGCGCCAGGATGGGGACCAGGTCGCTCCAGACGTCGCGCTCGTTCCGGCGCAAGACCTCGAAGGCGCGCCGGGCCAGGCCGTCAGGTTCCAGCCCGGCGCGTTGCGCCAGCGGCCCCAGATCGCGTGCCGCGTCCCGGAAGCGCCCGACGAGCCGCTCGTCGCCATCGTCGCAGCGCGCGAGCACGGGCTCCGCGCAGCCGACCAGCCGCCAGAGCAGCTCGAAGGCCTCTCGCGGATCGGCGGGTGCGACGAAGTCACGGATCGCGTGGTGCAACGCCTGCAGTTCGGCGAGCAACGGCTTGACCTTGTTCCAGTCGACGAAGCTCGTCGCCGCGGCGAGGCTGGCCAGTCGCTTGGCAACCTCGCGCACGGTTGCGGCCGGCCCGGCGCTCCCCGCAAGCGCCAGCCGCAGCCGGCGCCTGGCGGCGGCATCGCCGGCGCTGATCTCGAGCAGAAGCTGCGCCAGGCGCGCGGCCCCGAGCGTCTCGAGGTTCGCCGCGTTCAAGGTCTTGCCGGTTGCCATGACCCGCTTTTGCAGCGGCGCAGACGGCAGCGCAAATCAGGATCGATGTCAGCATCCCGACAGCACGGTCTTGCCGACGCTGCGGCCGGCCTCGACGGCGGCATGCGCCTGCCGCAGATCGAGCGCGTTGATCCTGCCGCCGCGCTCGTTCAGCGTGGTGCGCAGCATCCCGTCCTCGATCAGCCTGCCGACCTCGTCCCCGCTGATGCGGTATCTCTGCAGCGGCAAACACATTCAGCTAAGTCCTGGGTCGGTTATGGGGCAACCTGGAACGCCGCTGATACGAAGGAGAAAGCGTATGCTGAATCACGTCATGGTCGGATCGAACGATATCGAACGCTCGAAGCGCTTCTATGACGCGGTGCTCGGAGTGCTAGGAGCAGGCGAACCGATGCCCAGCAAGACGGACACCGGTCACATGCGGCTCTTCTACCGGCACGACGGCAGCACCTTCTGCGTCAGCGAACCGATCAACGACGAGCCGGCGACCTTTGCGAACGGCAGCACCGTTGCCTTCAAATGCACGTCTCCTGAGCAGGTGCGGGCGTTTCATGATATCGCAGTCGAGCATGGAGGAACCTCGATCGAGGATGCTCCGGGATTGCGTAACAGCATCATGGGACCAGTACACTTGGCCTACGTCCGTGATCCCGACGGCAACAAGCTCTGTGCGATCCATCGATCCTAGAAGGTTCGCTGATGAACCGGCACTCTTTGAGAAACTCGGAGGCATAGAAGAAAACCAAGTCTCCAGGCGGACCGTGAAATCAATGTAAAAGTTTTCTCCAACGTTGTATCAGTGCCTGTATCACAGGCGATGACGGCACGTTCAGGATCTACCAAGCGTGCTGTACCGGTGGATCTTAGTGCCTGTTTGACAATGCTACTCCGGTGGCCATCCGACGCACGTTCGCTGCGCTTCGATGCTCACGACCCAAGCGGTCGCTCCGCTTCGGTGCTCGCAGACGCACCCCGGATCGGCGTCCGAAGGACGCCTCTGACTCACCGGAGCGCATTCCCAAACAGTCCCTCAGGATCCTTCTCGAAGAAATTCCGGCGGTGCTTTGCAGTTCCACCGGAGAATGGGAACGCGACATCGGCCTGGACGGAAACCTCCTTGATAGAGGCTTCTCCTTCGAGGACATCCGCTATGATGCGCTTCGCGCCAAGCTGGGTTATCACGACAAACCAGACCAAGTGGGAGATGAGGGTCCTTTCATCTCAATCCATTGAACAATGTTAAGCACGCCTTCCTCCAGGCAGGCTTTTCTGCTCCACCGATATTCGCATACTGTCAGCACCGGCCCGTCGACGGCGCGCCGGTATGTCGGTCTGGGCGCGCACTTCGTCGCCGTCGGCACGGATACCGGCTTGCTCTCTGGTGCACTCGCCGCGCGGCTTGAGGCAGTGCACGACAAACAGGATCTCAAAGGCTTCGCCTTTGATCGGGGTCCAGGGGTGAAACCCCTGGCCTTCCTCATGTTCGCACAGAGTGCGGCTCCGCCCCGGAGCCGGACCCCGATCTAGTGGCGGCGAATGGGCACCGGCACGTTGCACAGGTCGACGCCGCCGGCCGGACGTACGTAGAACGCGTCGAGGCGGTTCGCACGGGCGGCGGCGTAGGCGGCGAAGCTGGCGCTGTCGGTGCGCATCACCTGGAACGCCGGACGTTCGCCCGTCGGCAACTCGGCGGCAGCGCGCACGCGCAGGATCGCGGTGCGCTCGCGGGGATCGGCGTAGAATCCGAGGGAAGCGGTGCCGCGCGGCAAGGTATCGAGGGCCGTGAGCCCGTCGACGACCCGGCCGACCAGGGCGATGTTGCGGTCGAGCTGGCGCGGCGCGTGGCCGATCACCGCATACAGCTCGGTGCCGTCGCCGGTGCTCGGCGGCAGGTCGCGGCCGACGCCGACCATGCCGTAGCAATGCGCGAGCCAGGTGCTGCCGCCGGATGCATCGCGCCCGACCGGCCAGCCGTCGGCGAAGCCGACCGCCGCGGCATAGGCATCGCGCGAGGCGAGCGGGGTCACGTGCAGGCCGTCCGCGGCGCGCTCGTATTCCTGCGGCGGCCGGGCGATCAGGCCGGCCGGGCGCGGCTTGTGCGCGCTGGCGTCGCCCCATTGCACGACGTAGTCGTCCTGCACCCGGTTGATGCTGGTGGCGTCGAACCAGTGCGCCGCGACCAGTCGGCGGATGTTGTCGACATGCACCGGCGCGAACGAGGCGGCCAGCTGGATGACGACGCGGCCGCCGCCGGCCAGCTCCATCACCAGCAGGTCGGCCGGATCGATCGTGCGCCAGTCGGCGTCCGGGGCGCGTGCGACGATGTCGGCCGGCGTCGGCCTGCCGGAGGAGAGCCGTGCCGCCGGATCCGGCGTCCCCCAGGCCGGCGCACCCGCCAGCAGCAACAGCAGCAGCATCGCCAGGCGCATCGTCTACTCCATTCCGGCAGGACGGGCGAGCAGCCGGGCGCAGGCCTCGGCCAGGTCGATGGTGCCGGCCAGAAGCAGGCTGACCGCCTCGATCAGCGGCACCGCGACTCCGAGCGAGGCGGCGCGCGCGGCGAGCGCCGGTGCGCTCTGCACGCCTTCGACGGTGCCGCTCGCGGCCAGGATCGCCTGCAGGCTCTCGCCGCGCCCCAATGCCAGCCCGAGGCCGGTGTTGCGCGAGACGCCGGAGGTGCAGGTCAGCACCAGGTCGCCGAGGCCGGACAGTCCGGCGGCGGTCTCCGCCCGGCCGCCGAGCCCGACGATGAGCCGGCCCAGCTCCGCCACGCCCCGGGTGATCAACGCGGCACGCGCGTTCTCGCCGAGCCGGGCGCCGGTGGCCGCTCCGGCGGCGATCGCGATCACGTTCTTCGCCGCCCCGCCGACCTGCACGCCGCGTACATCGCCGCTGGCATAGAGCCGGAACCGCTCGCTCGCCAGCATCCGGCACAGCCGCCCGGCGAGATCGGTGTCGTCGCAGGCCAGCACCCCGGCAGCGGGCCGTCCGTCCGCCACCTCGGCGGCGAAGTTCGGCCCCGACAGCACGCCGAGCGGCAGTCCCGGATGCAGCGCCCCCAGCACCTCCAGCGGCAGCAGGTGCGAGCCGGCCTCCAGCCCCTTGCAGCAGGCCAGCAGCGGCGCCTCCAGCCGCAAGGCGCCGGCGACCGCGCGCAGATGCCGCATCGGCACCGCCAGCAGCGCCGCATCCGCCGCCTGCGGCATCGTTCCGGTCAGTCGCACCTGCGCCGGCAGCGCGAAGCCGGGCAGGCGCGGCAGCGAGCCGTCCGGCCGCATTGCCTGCGGCGACCGCGCCCACAGCGTCACCGTCGCCCCGGCGCGCGCCGCCTGGATCGCCAGCGCGATGCCCCAGGCGCCGGCGCCGATGACGGCGATCCGCGCGCTCACGCGGCGATCCGCTCCGGCGTGAGGCGGACGATGTCGGCGCGCGCCGCCGGCTCGCCGCTGCGGTCGGCGATGGCGTCGAGGATCGCGAGGGCCGCCGGCTCGAAGCCCCAGGGCGGCCGCGCCACCAGCAGCCCGCTGCCGTTCAGGCGCCGCGCATCCAGCGGCGGACGCAGCGTCAGCTCGGCGCAGACCAGGTCCGGCTCGCCGGCCTCGCGCAGGGCGTCGTGGAAGCCGCGCACCGGGGCGCGGTGCTTGATCGGATACCAGGCCGCGACGACGCCGCCGGGGAAGCGGCGCCGGGCGAGGCGCACCGCCTCGACC
>CAXUCM010000215.1:5566-5960 GCA_964249315.1 uncultured Acetobacteraceae bacterium
GTTGTCAGGCTGTGCCGCGCCTGGCGGAGGCGGGCGGCAGCAGCCCGGCGATGGCCTGCCAGCCGTCGCGTGCGTGCGCCGCCACCTGCGACGCGTGCGCGAAGCGGCGGCGCAGGGCGGCACTCTCCTCGGGATGCAGCTCGCAGCAGGCGAGCCGGTCCTGCGGCCGCAGCATCGCGCCGAGCAGCAGCGGCGAGCCCGGATAGCGGCCGGCGCCGAAGCCGCGCACCAGCGCCAGGTAGTCGGCCAGCGCCTCGCAGGGCGCGGCCGCCAGCAGCCGGCCGATCCCCGCGCGCCACTCGCCGGTGCGCATCGCCGCGTCGCCGGCGAGGTCGGTGCCGCCGGCGCCGGCATGGCTGTCGAGCAGGAACATCGCCGCCGGCTTGCGCTGCAT
>CAXUCM010000215.1:5970-6488 GCA_964249315.1 uncultured Acetobacteraceae bacterium
GCGCTGCAGCGCCCGCACCAGCCAGACCAGCAGCGCGTGCTTCATGCAGTCGGCGAGGTTGCCGGCGTGATAGTCGTGGCGGTAGTTCACGCGGGCGGTCCCATCATCTCGAGCGGCCAGCGCGGCCGCGGCATCGCATCCAGGCCGCCCGGCAGGCCGGCGCGAAGCCGCTCGATCGCGGTCCAGGCCACCATCACCGCATTGTCGGTGCAGAGGCGCAGCGGCGGTGCGGCGAAGGCGATGCCGTGCGCCGCGGCGACCTCGGCGAGCCGGGCGCGCAGCACGCCGTTCGCGGCGACCCCGCCGGCCGCGACCAGCAGGCCGGCCCGCGGCATCATCGCGACGGCATGGCGGATGCGGTCGGCCAGCACGTCGGCGACCGCGGCCTGGAAGCTGGCGGCGAGGTCGGCGGCCTCGCGCGGATCCAGCGCCACCGCCGTCGGCCGGTGCGCCAGTCGCTGCGCCACCGCGGTCTTCAGGCCGCTGAACGAGAAGTCCAGTGAGTCCGGGCCGAGTTG
>CAXUCM010000216.1:0-6465 GCA_964249315.1 uncultured Acetobacteraceae bacterium
GGGCGGCGAACACGCTGCGGCCGTCGCGCGGCAGCAGCGGCAGCGCATGCTTGGCGAACAGGGCCGGACCGATCGCATTGACGCGCATGGATTGCATCAGGGTCTCGGCGTCGAGGGCGCGGTAGCTGCGCTCGGGCGGCGCGATCCCCTCGCCCTGCAAGGCGCCGGTGGCCACCAACACGAGGCGCAGCGCCGAACCGGTGCTGCGCAGCGCCGGAGCCACGATCTCCTGCAAGGCGGCGACGATGCTGGCTTCGTCGAGCAGGTCGATGTGGCCGCGTAGCAGTCCCGGCGCGTCGCCGGCCGGCTCGATGCCGCGACGGGACAGCGCGATCACGGCGGCGAAGCTGCCGCTCGCGCACAGTGCACGCGTCAGCGCCGAGCCGACCCCGCCGGACGCACCGACGACGAGCGCGAGCTGCGGGCCCGCCATTACGGCGTCTTCGATCGAAGCGGATCGTGGCCCCAGTTCATCAGCGACTTGCGCCAGCGCGTATCGGTCACGTCGCCGTCCGGGCGCTGCTTGCCGTGCCGACGCACGTAGCCCACGACCTTGCGCATGGCGGCATAGTCGGCATCGTCGAGGTCGGCCGACTTCTTCGCCTGGATCGCCAGCACGGTCCGACCCATGCGGTGCCCGACGGCTTCGCCCTGGTCCGGACCGGTGACCTTCTCGCCGCCGCTCTTCATCCCGACCGACCGGCTCGCCTCGCTGTCGAGCCACTTGCGCAATGCGGCCGGCGTCATGTTCACCGCCTCGCGGAACGCCCGGGCGGTCTCGCGACGCTCGTCCGCGTCCATCATGCGCGCCCCTTGAGCGCCTGCTGCAGCTGCGCCTTGTTCATGCGCGAACGACCCTTGATGTCGTGGCGCGCGGCCGCCTGCATCAGTTCGGCACGGCTGCTCCCGTGCGCCTCGCCTCGGAACGGCGCGGTCTTGCGGGCGATGTCGGCCGGCTGTGCCGAGAACTGCCTGCCGCGGGCACTGTCGCGGCGCTTCTTCGCGGTGGTGCGGTCATACTCCTCGGCACTCAGGGCGTCGCGCGCCTCGCGCGGCAGATAGCGTTCCCCGGTCTCGCCGCTCTCGGCGCCGGAGCCGGTGCCCCAGTCCTCCCGGGTCCATTGCGCGAGATGATTGTCCGCAGCCTTCTCGCCTTTATAACCGCCGCCGGCGCTCTTGTACTCCTGCACCGCGAGTTGCGCCTTGCGCGCGGACCATTGGCCCGCCTTGCCGCCCTTGTCGTGCTGGGTGACGCGGTCCTTGATCGCCTCCCACAGCTTCGGATCGGTCTTCTCAGCGGTCTCCGCCATGTCGGGTTCTCCTTCGCGGCGGAAACGGCGATCACGCGGCGCGGTTCGGCCTCGTCCCGGCTTCTTGAATACGGCACGGCAGCGGTCAGGAGCCCAGGGTACGATCGGCGAAGGGATGCCGGACGGCGAGCTCCGCCTCGCCGTGCAGGATTTGACGAAGCTCCGCCGGGATCCGCCGGCTGCGCAGGCTCGGCCCGTCGATGAACACGCAGACCGTCTCCGCCATCCAGGCGAGCCGGCTGTCGGCCTCGCGGAAGCCGATGATCTCGAAGCCGAGCGAGGAGCGGCCGATCCGGCGCAGGGCGACCCGGATCTCGAGGACATCGCCCGGCCGCATCGGCGACAGGAAGGTGCAGGACAGCGAGGCGAACACCATGTGCGGCCCACCGACATGGACCGCGATCGACAGGCGATCGGCGAACCACTGCTCGACCGCCTCGACGACGAAGTGCCCGATTCGCGGCGTGTAGACGATGCCGCTGGCATCGGCGTCGCCCGGCGCGATCGTGAGCAGACGCGCGAACAGGGCGTCAGGCCCTTGCAAGGCGTCGTCCTGCTCTGCGTCCCCCGGCATCTCCCTGGCTCCGTCCGATCCTGTCGATGGCAGCAATCGAGATGATGGCGCGTCATTCCGCTTGTCAAGCGGCCGGCCTCGTTCCGCGCTCGATGCGAGCTGGAGGGGGATGGCACATTCCTTGCGAGTTCGATGCCGGAAACCCGGGAGAGCATGCGCGGATGAACGATCGCAAGCGTCAGATCTGCCTCGCCGTGCTGCTGCATGGCGGCCGCTTCTCCTGGAAATACCCGGAGGCGCGGGCCGAGGGCGACCACGACATCGAGATGTACAAGGAGCTCGCACGCACCGCCGAACGCGGCTGCTTCGACATCATCTTCATGGCCGACGGCTACTCGATCAAGGATGACGGGATGGACCCGGAGGCGCTGCGCTCGATGAGCACGGTGGTGCATTTCGACGCGCTGACCCTGCTCGCGGTGATGTCCACGGTCACCAGCCGGATCGGACTGGTCTGCACCGGTTCGACCACCTACAACGAGCCGTACGATTTCGCGCGGCGCCTGGCGACGCTCGACCATATGAGCGGCGGCCGCGCCGGCTGGAACGTGATCACCTCGCAGATGGCGAGCGAGGCGCGCAACCACGGCTATGACGGGCCGCTCTCGACCGAGGACCGCTACGCCCGCGCGGCGGAGTTCCTCGACGTCGCCTGCGCGCTCTGGGACAGCTGGGACGACGACGCGTTCCCGCGCGACAAGACGTCCGGCACCTATGTCGAGCCGGCGCGGATGCACGTGACCGATCACAAGGGCCGCTTCTTCTCGGTGCGCGGCCCGCTGAACGTGGCGCGCATGCCGCAGGGCTACCCGGTGCTCTGCCAGGCCGGCGAGTCCGAAGCGGGGCGCGAGTTCGCCGCCGAGTTCGCCGACATGATGTACGGCAAGGCGGTCGACCTCGCGCACGGACAGGCGTTCTACGGCCCGATGAAGGCGCGGCTGGCCAGGTTCGGCCGCGAGCCCGACGAGCTCAAGATCATGCCCGGCCTGCTTTGCGTCGTCGGCCGCACCCGGCAGGAGGCGCAGGAGAAGTACGATCGCGTGCAGCGCACCATCACGCCGGTCGAGGCGCGCGCCTTCGCGGTGCAGTTCATGGGTCCGGAATACGACCTGGCGATCGATCCGGAGGCGCCGTTGCCCGACCTGCCGGCACTCGACGAGATCGCACGGCGCAAGCGCATCACCATCGCGCGCGATGGCCGGCGGCTGTCGCTGGTCGAGCTGGGGCGCTGGATCGGCGCCTGCATGGGCCACCTGACGCTGATCGGCACGCCCGCCGAGATCGCCGACACGATGGAACGCTTCATCGACGAGAACGGCGCCGACGGTTTCGCCCTGATGCCGCACTACCTGCCGGGCAACCTGGACGATTTCGTCGCCCTGGTGATCCCCGAGCTGCAACGCCGCGGCCGCTTTCGCACGGCCTATCAGGGACGGACCTTGCGCGAGCATCTCGGCTTGAGGCGACCCCCGAACCGTCATGCGGCGGGCAGGCGAGGCCAGGGCGCCGCCCTGGACCCGCTGGGGCCCAGGCCCCAGACCCCGATCCTAGCTTCGCCGCCAGACCAGGGTGGCTGAGATCGCGTAGTTCCAGACGACGCCGATCAGGGCGCCCGCCGCGCCGGCGACCGTGTCGCCGAAATGGCCCTGGTACAACATCCGCGCGATGCCGACATTGGCGATCGCGCCGAGGCCGCACACCATCATGAACAGCACGAGCCCGGACCAGAGCCGGCGGCCGCGCAGCGCCTGGTCGCGATAGGTGATGCGGTTGTTGAGCTGGAAATTGACCACCATGGCGACCAGCGTCGCAGCGATCTCGGCGGTGCCGAAATCGAGATGGCCGATCGCACGCAGCAGCACCAGCACGCCGACATTGACCAGCAGGCCGACCACGCCGACGGCGGCGAAGCCGATGAAGCGCAGCGGCACGATGCCGCCGAGCAGCTTGTCCAGCAGCAGGGCGGCGAACTGCACCAGCACCAGCGCGTCCAGCTTGCTCTCGCCGGCGACACGCTTGAGCAGGACCGCAGGGATCTCGCGAACCACCAGGCGGCGGTCGCTGAGCAGCAGGTCGAGCAGGATCTTGAAGCCCTGGCCGGTGAGACGTCCGGCGTTCCGCTCGAAGGTCTCGCGCCGCATCATGAAGAAGCCGCTCATCGGGTCGGTGAGCTTCACCGGCAGCAGCGCCTGCGCCATCTGGATGCCGGTCTCGGAGAGCCGGTGCCGCCAGCTTCCGGACAGACCCTGCGAGCTGCCGCCCTCGACGTAGCGGCTGGCGACGACGACGTCGCACGCGTTCGCCTCGAGCAGACGCAGCATCTCCGGCAGGCGCGTCTCGTCATGCTGCAGGTCGCCGTCGATGACGCCGATATAGGTCGCCGACGTGCTGAGCGCGCCCTCGATGACCGCCGACGCCAGGCCGCGCCGGCCGATCCTGCGGATGCAGCGCACGCGCGCGTCGGTCTGGGCCAGCGCACGAACCTCCGCGGCGGTGCCGTCGGGGCTGTTGTCGTCGACGAACACCACCTCCCACGACACCTCCCGCAGGCTGGCGGCGAGGCGTTCGATCAGCACGGCGACGTTCTGCCGCTCGTTGTAGCACGGCACCACCACGGTAAGCTGCGGCATGATGCCGCGCGCCGGCATGCTCTCCGCGGGGCGGCGGCTGGAACCCGGCGTGTCGAGCGGCGACATCGAGCTCATCCTCCGGCGCCGTGCATCCGGCGCGCCTCCAGGCTCAGGGTCACGTCGTAGATGACCCAGTCGTTGAAGCGCTTGACCCGCTTCACGACCGGGCTGTTGTCCAGGGCCGCGACGAAGACCGGATTGCGCACCGCGAGGAAGCGGACGTCATGGGCCCGGAACGCCGCGACGTTGCCGCCGTGATCGAGACCGAACCGGTCCGAGAGCATGGCCGCCGCCTCCGGCTTGCCGGCATAGGCGACGCGCATCGGCACGTAGACGCCGATCCGGACCGGATCGCCGGTCCCGGTCAGCAGCAGCCGCTCGGGATGGGCGGAAAAGGACAGCACGTCCAGGTAGTCGAGGTTGGTGGAACTGTCGATCACCCCGGTGCCGCCCTCGTCGGCGGCGAGCTGCGCGTCGAGGTAACGGTCGAGCCCGCGCTCCTGATGCAGGGCGTGGGTCTGGCTGTTGTGCAAGCCTTCATCGGCGAACCACAGGCTGCGGACCGCCATCGGCAGCATCGCCACGAGCAGCATCGCGACGAGGGCGAACCGCAGGCGGGGCGACGATCCCAGCAGGGAGGTGGCGATGCGCAGCAGGATCCAGGCATCGAACGGCAGGATGATCAGCGTCCAGAACCCGCTGGTGCGCCAGGTGGCGGCCATCGGGATGCTGAGGGTGGCGATCATGAACAGGCTGAGCGCCAGCAGCGGCAGCCCGAACAGCAGCCCCCAGACCCGGATCGTCGCGTCGCGCAGCGACAGCCAGCCGAGCAACGCCAGCCCCGGCAGCGTCAGCGGGTTCCAGAGCATGTCCTGGATGAAGTAGCGCAGCGGCGACCATTTGATCGCGAACCAGGTGTTGCGACCGTAGACGCCGATGAACTGCTGCGAGGTGATGCCGAGATTGCTGAGCGATCCGTACCACAGGTAGCAGTTCAGCACCCAGAGCACGGGGAAGATGAACAGCAGGAAGGATGCGGCGGCCAGCACGGCGAAGCCGAGATCGCGCCGGATCGCCCAGTGATAGAGCAGCAGCAGCTCCACGAAGGCCGCGAACAGGCCGGTCTCGAAGCGGACGCTTTCGGCCAGCAGCAGCGACCCGCAGGCCAGCAGCAGCGGCGTGGTGCCGCGCGTCCGGATCCACTGCGCCGTCCACATCGCGGTGGCGATCATGCAGAGGAAATAATAGATGTCGGACAGCGGCACGATGCTGAAGATCAGCCGATGCGGCGCGACGACGGCGAGGGCCGCCGTGATCAGGCTGACGCGGCGGTCCTGGAACAGCTGCGTGGCGAGGCCGGCCAGCGCCAGCAGGCTCAGCAGCCCGGCGGTGCCGACCAGCAGGCGCGGCGTGACGAACAAGGACGGGTAGAGCTTCAGCGACAGGCCGACGACGACCTTGTAGAAGGGCGGCCAGAGGAACGGCTCGAAGGCGTTGGCTCGCGTCAGCGACGAGGCGACGAGGATGCGCGCGCTCTCGTCCGAGGTCACCCGGAACAGCCCGGCATCGAGGAAGCCGAGCTGGACGATGGCGGCGCAGAACACGATCAGTCCGAGCAGCAGGAAGTAGTCTCGTCGTACCATAAAGAATCCCAATGCCCGAAGCGCTCAATCCATATCACAAACGGAATGGGTTTCGCGACTGATTTGTAGTCAAGGCGCAGCCTCCGGGGCAGCTAGCCGCCGGAGCCGTCGATCCGATGGGCAGCATACATGGCCAAGCTCTGAGGGGCTATTCTGGAGGCCTCGGCGGTGGCCAGGGGTCGCGAGTTGCGGCTGGACCCCGATCTCTGAGGGGCTATTGTCGTCTATGACGCCCGCACCTACCTTCCAGAGTTGCGGCTGGACCCCGATCTCTGAGGGGCTATTCTCGGCTGTAATCTGTGCAGAGG
>CAXUCM010000217.1:0-6463 GCA_964249315.1 uncultured Acetobacteraceae bacterium
AGCGCGCAGTTGCCCGCCAGCACCATCAGGTCGGCCCAGGAGATCTTGCGGCCGTGTTTCTGCTTGATCGGCCAGAGCAGGCGGCGCGCCTTGTCCAGGTTGGCGTTGTCGGGCCAGCTGTTGAGCGGGGCGAAGCGCTGCGTGCCGGCCGAGGCGCCGCCGCGACCGTCGGCGGTGCGGTAGGTGCCGGCGCTGTGCCAGGCCATGCGGATGAAGAACGGGCCGTAATGACCGTAATCGGCCGGCCACCAGGGCTGCGAGTCCGTCATCAGCGCGTAGAGGTCGCGCTTCACCGCCGCCAGGTCGAGGCTCCTGAACGCCTCGGCGTAGTTGAACGCGTGGCCCATCGGATCGGACAACGGCGAGTTCTGGTGCAGGATCTTCAGGGTCAGCTGGTTCGGCCACCAATGCTGGTTCGACATCGCCAGCATCACGGTACGCTGTTGTTCCCTGCCGCCGACGACCGGGCACTTGCTGCTGTCACCGTCCATGCTCGCTCCGTTTCCTTCTCGGGTTTTCGGTGCGGCCTTTTTGCCCCTCCGGCCGACCATCGTTCAAATCGATTTTGGTAGGGGTCGTGATAGGCTCGTCTTATGAACCGATGGCGCCGGGTGAGGCTGCCGATCCTGCCAGCAAGCCGCCATCGATGCTGAACTCGGCGCCGGTGACGTAGCCGGCCTCGTCCGAGGCGAGATACAGCGCCAGGGCGGCGACCTCCTCGGCGGTGCCGAAGCGGCGCAGCGGCGTCTCTCGCACCAGCGCCGCCTCGCGCGTCGACCGGTCCGGGCCATCGCCCAGCATCGGCTCCCAGATCGGCGTCAGGATCGCCGCCGGATGGATCGAGTTGCAGCGGATGCGCAGACCTTGCCCGGCGCACCAGAGGGCGACGCTCTTGCTGTGGTTGCGCACCGCCGCCTTCGAGGCGGCGTAGGCGGCGGCGGCCGGGATGCCGACCAGGCCGGAGCGCGAGGAGAGATTGACGATCGCGCCGGCGCCGTTCGGGCGCATCGCCCGGATCGCGTGCTTGCAGCCGAGGAACACGCCGTCGAGGTTGGTGCGGTGTACGGCGCGCCAGTCTTCCGGCGTTGCATGTTCCGGATCGTGCGCCACCGGACCATGCTCGACGCCGCTTACCGCGCCCCGGTGACCAGCGCGACCTTTGCCCTCAGCCGGGCCATCCTGATCCGATGTCGACGTGTCGCGGGTCTGGGAACGCCTGCCTCCGGCGGGTGTGACGCGAAGCCCCGCATCCGTTCAGGCCGTTGGTGTCAGGCATGCCCGGTCTGCGTGGACACCTGGGCGGCGTTGCTGAGGGCAGCACCCCGCTTGGCCTGCCAAAGTCCGACGAAGTCGATCGGCTGCAGCACGACCGGCGGGAAGCCGCCGTCGCGGGTGACCTCGCTGATGATGTTGCGCGCATACGGGAAGATCAGCCGCGGCACCTCGACCAGCAGGATCGGCTCGACCATGTTCTCCGGCGCGTCGGTCAGGGTGACCACGGCGGCATAGGCCAGCTCGGCGATGAACACCGTGCGTCCGGTCGCACCCGCCTCGGTGGTCGGCTCGGTCGCCTCCGCCTTGATCGCCAGCACGATCTCGAAGACCATCTGCTCGGGCTGCAGCCGGTTGGCCTGCACGTCGATGTTCACGGCAATTTGCGGATTGGCGCGAAGGGTGGCGAAGATCTCGGCGCCGGCCGGCACCTCGAAGGAAAGGTCCTTGGTGTATTGCAGGTTCATCGTCAGCGGCAGAGCCGGCGGCGTCTGGGTTCCGGACATGGGGAGAACTCTCCTGCTGGAGCATCCCGGATCCGGTGGAATTACCGGACCGCATGAAGACGCTCGTCAAAACGATGAAGGCGATCGCATCCCGCTCAATACTGCCACACCACCGGCCCGCTCAGCGGCACGGTCGGATCGACCTGGCGGAAGCAGCCATTCTCCAGGCTGATGCCCGAGAGGGCGAGCAGAAAGCCCCAGTGCGAGACCACCAGCGTGGTGCGCCAGTCGGGAAGTGCCGCCATCGCCTCGCGAAAGCACGCGGCGCGGTCGTGGACGGACTCCGGCGCCTCGTCGGCCTGCGGCCACCAGACCTCGTCGAGATGGTCGAAGCCGAGGGTCGGCCAGCGTTCGCGCAGCACGCTGCACGGACTGCCGATGTCGCAGATGAAGGCGTAGCGTTCGCGGAGCAGCAGCGTCACCTGCGGGACGAGGCCGCGGGCGCGCGCGATCGGCATCGCCGTCTGCAGGGCACGCGTGTAGGGCGAGACCAGGATGCGGGTAATCTCGGCCTCGGCGAGCGCCTGCGCGGCCGCTGCAACCTGCTGCTCGCCCTCGTCGGTCAGCCGGGGATCGACGATGCCCGGATCGCAGTGGGTGCGGCTGAAATGCCGGTTGAACTCGCTCTGGCAATGCCGCAGCACGATCATCGCCGCCGGATAGCCCGCAACGACGGACGCCGCAACCGGGCTCGTCGGTTGTCTCCCGGACGACGCGCCCCATCTGGAATCCACTGGAGTGCGCGACGGGTTCGCCGGGCACGCGCCGCGATTGAGGAAATTGGACGCAGCAATGGACTTCACCGCCGGCCACCTTCCGGTCGATCTCGTACTGTTCGGCATGATCGCCGCCTTCCTCGTGCTGCGTCTGCGCAGCATCCTGGGCAAGCAGACCGGCCTGGAGCGACGCAGCCCGACGCCGGCAGCAGGCCGGGCCACGCTGGCGCCGGTGATCGAGGGACGCGCCGAGCCGCGGCCGGTCCCGAGCGACCGCCCGCTGCCGGATCCCACCGGCGCCATCGGCCTCAAGCTGGCCCGGCTCCGCGAACGCGACCGCAGCTTCGATCCCGCCGCCTTCCTGCGCGGCGCCGAGGCGGCGTTCCGCAAGATCGTGCAGGCCTTCGCCGAGGGCGATCGCAGCAGCCTGCGCGCCAACCTGACCGACACCGCCTATAACGCCTTCGATGCCGCGATCACCGCACGCGAAGGGGCGGGGGAGACCCAGCGCTCCGAGATCCGCAACATCCTGCAGGCCAGCATCACCGACGCCAATCTGAGCGAGCAGGGCGGCTCGTGGCTCGCCGCGATCGACGTGCGCTTCGTCTCCGACCAGATCAGCCTCGTGCTCGGTCGCGACGGCCAGCCAGTCTCTGGCGCGGATGCCGTCACCGAACTGTCCGACCTATGGACCTTCGAGCGCCTGCTCAATGCCGCCGGCGCCTCCGGGCCGAACTGGCGACTGGCCAGCGCACGCAGCGCGTAGGCCGGCTTGACGACGAGGCGGCGGCTGGTCCTGCTGCGCGGGCTGGCGCTGGTCGCACTTGTCGCCGGTTGCACGATGCCGCAACAGGCTCCGCCGGGTCCGCCCGGCCTGCAGCTGCGTCCGGTCGGCTACGAGGCGCTTCCCGGGTGGGACCAGGATCCGGTGTCGCGCTTGCTGCCGCCGTTGCTGCGACAATGCCGCAGGCTCGCCTCGCTGCCCGCCGACACCGTCCTCGGCGGCGCGACTTCGGCCGCATCGATGCGCGGCGACAAGGCGGGCGACTGGGCACCGTTCTGTCGGGCGGCGCAATGGGTGCAGCCTGGCGACGACGCCGTCGCCCGCCATGTCATGTCCGCCTGGTTGCAGCCCTATGCGGCCAGCGACCGCGGCGATGAGACGGCGCGGTTCACGGGCTATTTCGAGCCGGAGGTGGCCGGTGCGCTGGCCCCCGATGCGACGCATACGGTCCCGGTCTATCGGCGTCCGCCGGATCTGCTGACGCAGCACGCGCCGGGCGAGGCGGCCGCCGCGACCGCCACCGGGCGCCTCGTGGACGGCAGGCTGGTGCCGTACTGGACCCGGGCGCAGATCGATCAGGGCGCGTTGGCCGGCCGGATGCTGGAGATCGCCTGGTTGAGCGATCCGGTCGACCTTTTCTTCCTGCAGCTGCAGGGCTCCGGTCGGGTGCGCCTGCCCAGCGGACAGATCATCCGGCTCGGTTATGCCGGCCGCAACGGCGCGCCCTACGTGCCGCTCGGACGCGTGCTGGTGGCGCAGGGAGCGCTGCCGCCCGACGCGGTGAGCATGCAATCCATCCGCGGCTGGCTGGCCGCGCATCCCGACCAGGCGCGAGCGCTGATGGAGCAGAACCCGAACTACGTCTTCTTCCGCACGATCGACGCGCTGCGTCCGGACCAGGGTCCCGTCGGGGCTCTCGGCGTCGACCTGCAGCCGCTTCGCTCGGTGGCGATCGATCGCGGTTTCCTGCCGCTTGCGGCACCGGTCTGGGTCGACACCGTCGAGCCCGAAGGCGCGGCGCCCGGCCGTCCGCTGCGACGGCTGATGCTGGCGCAGGATCTCGGCACCGACATCAGCGGACCGACCCGCGCGGACATCTTCTTCGGCTGGGGCGACGACGCGGCACGGCGTGCCGGCACGATGCGCGCCGACGGCCACCTGTTCGTGCTGCTGCCGAGGCCGCCGGCGACATAACTACTACGCAGTGCAGTAATAGCGCAATTTTCCGCCAGGACCGGCCCCGCCCCTGGCTGGAACAATGCGGAGGTGGCGATACTCCGCAAATGGTATCGATTCTCTCTCCTCCCGCCGATTCGCAACCCGCCTCCTCCGCCATGCTGATCCGCCTGGCCAAACCGCCGCGCCGGCTGGTCCCGCGCACGCTGCGTCACATGGTCGGGCGGCATCTGCTGTATCGCGGCGACTGCCGGCGGGTGCTGGCAGGACTGTCCGAGGAGAGCGTCGACGTCGTGGTGACCTCGCCGCCCTACAATCTCGGCCTGAAGTACGGCACCTATCACGACCGTCGCGACGAGGCGGAGTATCTCGACTGGCTGGTCGGATGCGCGAGCGCGATCAAGCGGGTGATGCGGCCGGACGCGTCGTTCTTCCTCAACATCACCGGTTCCAGCGCCAGGCCCTGGCTGCCGTTCGAGCTGCTGGTGCGGCTGCGTCCGCTGTTCGAGCTGCAGAACCACATCACCTGGGTCAAGTCGATCTCGGTCGGCGAGGACAGCCTCGGCCACTTCAAGCCGATCCGGTCCGAGCGCTACCTGCATCGCAACCACGAGCACATCTTCCACCTGACCCATTCCGGCAGTGTCCGGCTGAAGCGGCTGGCCGTCGGCGTGCCGTACAAGGACAAGACCAACATCAGCCGGCGCGGCCACCAGCAGGACCTGCGCTGCCGGGGCGATACCTGGTTCATCCCGTATTCGACGGTGCAGGCGCGGGCGCAGAAGTTCGATCACCCGGCGGCCTTTCCGGTGATGCTGCCGCGCATGTGCATCCGGCTGCACGGCAAGCGCAATCCGCTGGTGCTCGACCCGTTCATGGGCAGCGGCACCACCCTGGTCGCGGCCGAGGAAGAGGGCGCGCGGGGGATCGGCATCGATCTCGATTCCGCCTACGTCGCTGCCGCGCGTAGCCGGCTGCTCTCGCAATTCCGGACCGATCGCGCCGCCTGATCTGGCGTCTTTCGCCATGGTTTGGCGCCGTTCGCTACTGCCGGCACGGTCCCGCCCTGGAGCGGCGTCTTGGCATGGAAGCTGCTGTGCATGTGCGGCAAGCGGATTTCGATCCGCAACCTTTACTAAATCGGAGTTCGGGGCCTATGGCCATCACGCGCGAGCGTGCTCCGCGCCACGAGTGCAGGCAGAGCCGTGATCCAACCCTTCCAACAGGCCACGAGCCCGACCTGAAATGACCTTGCGAACGACGCTCGTGCCGCTCTGCGCCCTGCTGACCCTGACCGGGTGCGAGGTCGGCCCCGACTTCCGCCGGCCGGCGATCGCCACACCGGATCGCTACACCGAGGCCAGGCTGCCGGCCGGCACCGACGCCGAGCCGGTCGGCGGCGGCGCCGCCCAGCGCTTCGTGCCGGGCCGCGACATCGCCGGCGAGTGGTGGGCGCTGTTCCGCTCGCCGGCGATCACGCAGCTGGTGCGCACCGCGCTGCGCCAGAACCCGAACGTCGCCGCGGCGCAGGCGACCCTGCGGCAGGCGCAGGAGCAGCGGCTGCAGCAGGAAGGCACGCTGCTGCCGGCGATCAGCGGCCAGCTCGCCCGCACGCGCGAGGAGCTGCCGGTCTCCTTCGAGGGCGGCGTGCCGGAGCCGGCCTTCCTGTTCAGCGAGTACCAGGCGCAGCTCAACCTGTCCTACACGCTCGACATCTGGGGCGGCCTGCGCCGCGCCGTCGAGGAGGCGGCGGCGCGGGCCGAGTTCGAGCGCTTCGAGCTCGAGGCGACCGACCTCGCGCTGGCGGCGGGCGTTGCCACCAGCGCGATCCAGGCCGCCTCGCTCGCCGGCCAGATCAAGGTGCAGCAGGACCTGATCGGCTTCGAGGAGCGCCAGCTCGCCACCGTGCGCCAGCAGTTCCAGCTCGGCGGCGCCACCGGCACCGACGTCGCCACCCAGGAGGCGCAGGTGGCGACCTCGCGCACCGTGCTGGTGCCGCTGCTGGTGCT